>CALGOB010000161.1 GCA_937958005.1 uncultured Cyclobacteriaceae bacterium | reverse complement strand
GCGCAAGCTTGTAGCTTGTGCCTATACATGTAGAAGATTACGGAAGGCCAATCCTTTAAGTGGGGTTGGCTTTTTGTATTTTACATATCCTGTAAGACATTGGAAAGCGTGTCCCTTAGCTTTTTCTTCCCCGTACTGGTGCAGGCCTATTTTGATCAGTGAAGAAAACCACCTGGGGGATATGACAGCACTTTGTTCAAATACAATTTTGTAGGCTGGCCTACAGAGAAAAAAAAGGTGCACTACGTAAATGAAAGGATAGAGATCATAGAAAAGTATACACATGATCACAATGGAAGGGTTACCGGGCACCTAGCTAGTCCAAGCCTGTAAATAGAAAACGCTGTTGCGATGCTTTTAGCTCCAGGGATTCCGCTTTAAAAAAACAATCACCTAATTTTAGACAGAAAAAACAGATAAAAGAGGTAATTTCATCAGTAATTTTTGTGCTAAAACCTATCATCTCTTAATCCCTAAAATACCCAGTAATCCCCGGGTAAGTTCTCTAGCAATAGTTCTCCCTATTTGTCTGGTGGTCGTATTACTCATGATACTTTCTAAAGTAGATTTTTGTGACCTTCTACTCCTCGTTCTTGATGAGCTTGAACTTCTTGAGCTTGATTTTTTAGCCGCTTTTTCCCTAGCTTCTTCAAGTTCCTGCTCTTCTCTTACCTTATCAATTTTCTTGTTCAGTAATTCATAAGCACTTTCTCTATCTATTTCACTATTGTATTTCTCTATCAGCTTAGAGTCACTTAATAACTCTTTCTTCTCTTTTTCAGTAATAACATCCATTCTGGAAGCTGGCCCCCTAAGCAAGGTATGTACTAATGGAGTTGGGATTCCCTTCTCATTAAGCACTGTAATAAATGCCTCCCCTATTCCTAACTGGGTTAAGTCTTTATCCACTTTATAATAATCAGTAATCGGGTAGTTCTCAGCTACCATTTTTATGGTTTTCCTGTCTTTGGCAGTAAATGCCCTCAGTGCGTGCTGCATTTTAATTCCCAACTGACCTAATATGCTTGAAGGAATATCTGATGGGTTCTGCGTGCAGAAAAATATACCAACGCCTTTTGAACGAATCAATTTAATAATTGCTTCCAGTTGTTCCAACAAGGCTTTGGAAGCCTCCTTAAAAACCAAGTGAGCCTCATCAATGAAGATTACTAACTCTGGTTGTTCCTGATCTCCAGCCTCTGGGAATTTCTCATACACCTCAGCCAATAAACACAGCATGAACGTAGAAAATAATTTAGGCCTATCTTGAATATCAGTCAACCTAACAATATTTACATAACCAAATCCTTTATCATCCCTTCTAGTTAGATCATCTACATCAAATGATGTCTCACCAAAAAACAAATCAGCTCCTTGAGATTCCAATGCAATCAACTTTCGCATAATGGCCCCGACTGAAGAGGAACTTACAAATCCATAATGTTCTTCTATTTCTTTTTTTCCATCTTTACTGATAAACTGTAATACCTTTCTAAAATCCTTTAAATCCAATAAAGGAAAATCATTATCATCACAATACTTAAAAATGATAGAAATAATGCCTTCTTGAGTATCATTTGCTCCTAAAATTTTAGAGAACAATACTGGGCCAAATTCACTTACAGTAGCCCTTAATCTTACCCCTTCTTGCTCCGAAAGGCTCATTAGTTCTACTGGATAGCCCTTAGCTTCCCAAGGCTCTCCCATCAACTCATGCCTTTTATCTATATGCTTATTTGTCTTCCCTGCTTTTGCTATCCCTGACAAATCACCTTTAAAATCCATCATAAGAACACCCACCCCATTTTCAGAAAGCCTTTCAGCAATGTTTTGAAGTGTTTTAGTCTTTCCAGTTCCAGTAGCCCCTGCTATTAAACCATGTCGATTAAAGGTTTTTAATGGAGCTTTAATTATTGTCTGGGGGATTGCTTCACCATTTAGCATAGCAGTTCCTAAACTGATTTCTTTTCCTGTAAAAGTATAACCTGTTTCAATTTCTTTTTTAAACGCTTCGGTCATGTTTGTCTTATGAATTTCTTTGTGCGGGGAATATAAGAAAAAATGTGCATTCCTTATCACTATCCAAACCTAAAATTTAACCCATTGCTCAACGCGTAAACAGTTCGGTTTATTTGAATAATAGGAGTTTGCTCATATTGTAATTGAAAACTTGTTAGATAATCAAGCCGCTCATTGACTTTTATTTTAAAATCAATGGCTCCATTGATTCTGTGTAGAAATTTATCCAATGTATCAGAATATCCTGTTTGATAATATAACACTGTATTGAGTTCAATTCTTTTATTAAAAAAGAAATCTGCACTCAGATAATTCGTTGACTTGATTAAATCGATATTTATCAATTGGCCTTCAAAATCCTTCCATTGCTCTTGCTCATACATTACGCCAAAACCGGCATAGAAATATGATTTTTTCTTTCTTAAAAAACTTACCCTGACACCACTACCTACTAAATAACGTACTTGAAGGTTTCTGCCCCGGTCATACTGTACTTGTGCAAAAGTTTCATAGGAAACTTTCTTTTTCCTCAGCCAGTTCACTCTGCCATGCACATACCCTGTGCTAACAAATGGCCCAACTCCTGTCGTAAAATATCTAAAATTGCTAATTATGGTGTATTCATGATTTGTAGAGGCAAAACCCACATCTATATTTGCATTTAAACCAATAAAGGTGATTTCGCGATCTACCGTTGCCGCCCTATTGTTCAAATCAAATTTAAAATTGACATTGCCATGCCAATAGTTACTTGTATCTACAGCTAATGTAACTCTATCTACTTTTAAAATTTGAGCAGAAACTGTCGTGTAAGCGAAAACAAAAAATATTGATAATAAAAATTTCACTTATTATTCCGCTACTTTATTGATTAATTCAAATACATCATTCCTCGCATAATGTCCTACTGGATCAAAATCCATTCTTGCTTTTCTAATTAAAGTCATATCTAATTCAGCATTTAAAACACCTTCTTTACCCCAGACCGGGCCTGCTATTGTTTCACCTAAAGGGTCTATAATCACACTTCCTCCATTACTCATTATTTCTGGCATGTGCCTAATATCTTCCCCAGGTAAATCAGTTGGGTAATCTGCTTTGGTTACATATTGATTGGCAGAAAGAACAAAACATCTACCTTCTAGCGCTATGTGTTTCATAGTATGTTGCCAGCTTACTCTCTGATCTGCCGTAGGTGCTAAATAGATCTCTATCCCTTGCTGATACAACCATGTTCTTGCTAATGGCATGTAATTTTCCCAACAAATAAGACCGCCTAGTTTACCAATTTCCGTATCATAAGTATTCAAATCACTACCATCTCCCTCACCCCAAATAATTCTTTCTGCGGCTGTTGGTTTAAGTTTTCTATGCTTACCTATCAATTTTCCGTTCGGACTGAAATACAACATGGTACAATAAAGCGTTCCTGTGGATACTTTTTCAATTACCCCAATTACTAAGTACGCATTCGCTTTTTTTGCCATTTTAGCTAATTGGGTACACTCTTCTCCAGGCACCTCAATACTCTGATCAAAGTACCTAAGCCAAACATCTCTACCCTGAGGTGACCTATCTCCCACCACAGTCCCAAAACTAAGTCCTCTTGGATAAGCCGGAATATATGCTTCTGGAAACAGGATCAATTGTGGAGTTTCTTTGGAAGCTTCTTCTATTTGTTCTCCAATTTTCTGGATGGTCTTATATTTATCAAACAAAATAGGAGATGCTTGTACTACTGCTACTTTTACCTTCATGATAAAATCTAAATTGAAAACCCTAATTTACATCAGAAACTTTAAACTCGCATTATGCATTTGACTTTTAAGAGAAAATCATAAATAGCTGTTAGATAGTTGCTTAAATCCTTTTTTTTTGCAACACAGGCATAGCCTCCATTATGGCGAGCAGAAAATTGGGATTTAAGTATCTAGGAGACTGTTAGTTAGGGTTTGTATCAAATTTTGAATATATAACGCGGGTTAAATTCAAGGAAATATTTAGTCAGGAAGAATTCTAAACAATTTGGAAAATCTTACCCAACGCTTATTGAATAATGTGAAGCAATATTACACCTATTTTGAAGCAGTCAAAAATTTGAATACGGAACGTCATAACCTTATTTTAACCTTAATAATTCGAGACACCCGATCAGGAAGATAATTATTAGAAAAGCTAAATGGTTGATCATCATCGTAATCGATTCTGTGACGTAAAATTGATATTCCCCAAATTTGGGCTATGTCAATTCTTAAGTTTTTCATCATAAAACTGATTAAATCAATTGCTTACTATGCATGGTCATGGCTTGTCATAAATAATGCAGATTAACCTGAAGTAGAGTAGTACTATTTCCAATTTCCCTAACGCAACTGAAATAAATATCTATTTATTAAGGTTTATAAACAAAATGATTTTTGATACTTTTACATAATTGGATTTCTAATTTTTGCATGTTAGGTTTCTTCGATTAATTATATATTTATTAATTATTTGTAAACCCTATTTATCAGTATGAAAAATAATAATCTTTTGGGCATACTAATCATTATCGGATCAGTTTCTGCTGCTTGTTCAAATTCCGGTCAGGAAAACTCATCTAAAAAAGCTGTAATACTTCCTCCTTCTACAGAACACGTAAAACAATCATCACTTCATAGTGAATGGTCATATGATGGAAATACTGGGCCAGAATATTGGGAAAACCTTAGTGATTACTATTCTAATTGTGGTTGTGGTCACGCACAATCCCCTATAGATGTAGACCCTAAAGCCGCGGAACATTTTGATGAATCTCTAAATATTTCCTATTCATTTGCAGATATTGATTTTATAAATAATGGGCATACTATCAAAGAAATGGTACATACTAAAAACACCATTACTTTTATAGGTAAAACCTATCAATTGATCCAGTTTCATTTTCATACACCTGCTGAACACTTCCTTAACCACAAACAAGCACCTATGGAATTACATTTTGTCCATATGAGTAAGGATAAAGATGTAGCGGTAATAGCTGTCTTTGTTGATGATTCAACCATTGTTAATCCAACTTTCTCTCTGATCAGCCAATATGTACCTAAACACCATTCTGAAGAAATAGTTGACAAGTATGTCATGGATCTCAATCAGTTTTTACCAAAAAACAAGTCATTTTATCACTACAGTGGTTCTTTAACAACTCCGCCTTGTAGTGAAGGAGTAAAGTGGATCGTACTAAGTGAGCCAATCACAGCTACACGAGAGCAAATTGAATCTATTCATTCAATCATAGATGATGACAATAGACCTTTACAATTGTTAGAAGGAAGGCCTATATATACTTCCAATTAACTTACGAGCATATCTACCATTAGAAATACACATATCCCTTCTGGCGATTTGATAGCTGAAGGAGAATTAGACTGGGACTTATATCTATTTAGATTTATAAGGGAGCATATCTATTAGTTTATTTAATATTTGTCATGCGTTAATGAACCAACCCCGACCCAAGGGTACGGGGTATCTATGGCAATAATTTAATGATCGACTCGAGTCGGGGAATTAATATCCCTTAGGGATTAAACAAAAGGAAATTCCTCGCAAAACTTGAAAATACTTTCATAAAAGTGCTAGGCAAAGTGGGACTAACCAAGGTTAAGCTTTGAGAATTTGCTAATCAAGTTACCTGTATATTCTTTTACTTTTTTAAACTTATTTCTTAAAAGTGGAAGTGGCCCATAGTTTGCCCAAATTTCCAATAGATTTAACGGAATCATCAGTGAATCTTTCATATCTAATTTAGATCCATCCATATGCACCCATGAAGTTAGAGGCTTTTCAATAAAAATTTTATAGAACCCTTGAATCCCAAGGGTGCGTTTTAGCCTCAAGAGTATTTCAACATCAAACAACCATCTTGAATAAAATTGCTTCTCATAGATTACAGGTATCAGTGACCTATCAAATACCTTAGCCCCACACTGTGTATCCTTAATTTTTAACCTACTAACCATAAATATCAAGAATCGGATGATTTCACTTAGTAATTTCCTAACAGGGTTTCGTTCAATGGTTGTACCTTCTCCTCCCATATTTCTTGAGCCAAAAACAATTTTTTTCTCAGGAGAGGCAAGCAAAGTATCTATTAAAATAGCATAATCTTCAAATGTGGTAGATAGATCAGCATCTAAAAAACCAATTGTATCTACCTCAGTTTCTTGATACAAGTACATAGAACCCCTCAAAACAGCATTTGCTTTTCCTGCATTTTCTGATACGTTAAAAATATGCACGTTATCAGTAACCATGTTTTTAATATTGGCTAAAGTGGAACGTGTCATATCTGCACTTCCATCATTTACAAAGCAAATTGTGGCACCCTTATGCTTTTTTGCAAAAGCAATAAAGGTGTCCAATTCTAACCTCGAGGATTCATTATAGCATGGTATCACAATACCGTGTTGTTGCTTAAGATTTGAGTTATTGATTCCCGATTTGTCTATTTTGAGATGCTCCATTGTCGTTGTTTTTCTTCAAATAAACTCATGTTTTTTAATAATTAAGTAGGTATATCACATAGTTAGCAGGGATTACTGGTTAAAATAACTTCATAAACGGACGAACGGGAATTGCACACGTTATGTCAAACCATCGAATCTATTAGTAAACTGGTCGATTTATTTACTATTAAAATAAGATATGCCTTTAATTCGCTATATGGATAACCGCCAAAATAAAACATATCTCATATTAGCGCTTGCAACAGCCATAGGTTTGTTGTTTCATGGTGCTTCATTTTTCAGTACGCTGGAAGATACTTATGATATATATGTGCACTTATTTTTTGCGGATCATTATGCTAAATCATGGTTTGACCCTTGGGAATATAAATGGTATACAGGTTTTAGTTTAGTAAGTTATCCTCCCTTGGTTCATCAGTTAATCGCACTCTTATCTTATTTAGGAGGGATTAAACTAGGTGCTTACTTATTGGCATTTGGTGTGGTCTTACTTTATATCACTGGTGCTTACCGTTTTTCTAAGATTTTTACCATTAACAATGAATCAGCTGCTTACGCTGCCTTAGTGGCTGTTTTTTGCCCTTCGGTAATAGAGGCACTTCATGTTTTTGGGCAGCTCCCAATGGGTATGGGAATTAGTTGGCTTTTACATGCAATCCCTGAAATTTATCTATGGGTTCGCTGGGGTAAAAATCGTTATTTCTTCAATGCCATAAGCCTTCTATCAGTTGCCGTAGCATCCCATCATGTAACCCCTATTTTTGGAATGGTCTTTTTTGTTCTCCCTGTCATGGCTACAGCTGTCATGGATGGAGCAAAAGCTTCAATAGGCTCTTATGCTAAAATAGGTATAAGAACATTTATTATCTATGCTTTCAAGTACATCAAGAGGATCATCATATTTGGCCTATCTGCGATTGCAGTAACTATTTTAGTCATATTACCCTATTGGATTTATTCTAAAAATGATCCCATCAGTCAAGTGCCTATCCCACATGGATCTAGAGACAGTTTTATAGAAGTTTTTAGTTCAGGCTTGGTGTTCTTTATTATTCCCTGGGGGTTTTTCTTCTTGTTTATACCTTTTATACTCTATAGGTTACATTCCAAAAGAAACATCTTTATTGGTATTTCATTTGTCTTGTTATTTGTGTTAGGTACTGGTGGCACCACTCCTATTCCTAAAATGCTTCTTGGGGAAAACGCTTTTTCAATTTTAACATTAGAACGTTTCACTTTCTGGGCTACTATAATTGCTATGCCGTTCATCGCAGAATTCTTGTGGCGCTTTTTTGAAGGGAATATTTATGATGCCGTGGTTAAAAAATACTCCAAAACTGGTTTTAAACTATTAGTAGTGGTATTGGTAGGTTTTATTTTTATCAGTAGTGGGTTTACCATGAACCTCAGTTTTTTTAGACCATTACAACCAGATCCTATTAAGCTGGACCCAATTACTAATTTCTTAAGTAGCGACAAACATGACAAATGGCGTTTTTTGACCCTCGGTTTCGGAGATCAAATGGCTAAACTGTCTGCTCAAACCAATGCACTCACTATTGACGGAAATTATCATTCTGCCAGAAGAGTACCAGAACTGACCACTAGGGCAATAGAAAGGCTAGAGAACTCAAAATACAGAGGTGTAGAAGGGATTGGCACTTTGCAGCAGTTTTTAACTTCCCCCGAATTATTTCATCTAAAATATGTTTTCTCAAACGATAAATTTTACGACCCTTTATTGTACTTCACTGGTTGGCACCGAGTGAAATTACTTAGCAATGGTATTATGATTTGGGAAAGGTCTGATGTATCTCCTTTACCTTCCACCCTTCCCAAAAAAGACATTTCAATGTATCAAAAAATACATTGGGGCATTGTTCCCCTAACAGTTTTGATCATTGCTTTCTTCTTCAATGTACAATTACATTGGATGCATCATATCTCTAGTAAAAAACATAAACGAGATTCTTATACAAACCCTGAAGAAATAAGAGATAAAGCACCAAAAGGCTTATACCACATCATTCAATTTTGGGTAGTACTTGTCATCATTTTTGGTGCATTATTACTGGGGAAACTTTATTTTCAAAATTTGAAACAAGTATCTCCACAAAGAGCAGTTGCCTCTTATTATGATGCAGTAGATTTCAAAAAATTTAAAATTGCTCATAGCTATATCAATCCCGATGATAGTATCTCTATAGGACAATTTCTATTACAAAGCTCAGTCACAGATGGTCTTGTTGATTCTTATGGCAAGTTGAATAACATTGAATCAGAAGTTTTGAAACAAACTGACCAATATGCAAAAGTAAAAGTAAGATTAGAATGGGTAACAGCTTTAGAAAATTATAGCAGAGAAGTAATCCATGAAGTAATTAAGAAAGGGGAAAAGTGGTATTTAAAAAGTAAACCATTCAAAAATGATTTACCCACTAATCAATTTTTTAACCTGCCTACCAACCAGTTTCATAACCAAGGGAGAAGAACAGTAAGTACAGAAGAAACCTTTCATGAAGATGTACTTGATAGGCCTGTAGTACAAGTAATGCAATCAAGCCTTGTAAAGAAAGGCAATAAATATGCAGTAGTAGGCCTCATTCAAAATTTAGATGACTACCCTTCTGACCTTACCATTAAAGCCACACTAGTTGATTCATTGGGAAATGTAATTACTAGCTATTATGATAAATTCTATTTAACACATAAGTTGCTCCCAAAAGAGATTACTGCTTTTAGGGTAGATTTTGAAAGTGTAGGCTGGCTTAAGACTGACAGTACCAGTCAGATTTTTGATCCTAAAGCTTTTGAAGAAATAGAGTTAAGAAGTGAACCTGTTCAATTCAAGTTAGAAATTCTTAGCTCAGTCTCTACTCAGGATTTATATAGAGACTTGTCTATCAATGAGTCATCATGGGAAAATAGTTCATTCAAAGGTTCTCTATTTAACACAGGCATACATGCTTCTACTATTACCCAATTGATCATTTCTTATTTAGACAAGGAATCTAATATTGTTTGGGTAGATCATCATTTTGTACCTAAAAGTGTATTTCCTCGACGAAATCAAAGTTTCGAATTCCAAAGTGACTCTTTAGCAGATCTTACTATAATTAATACAGAAAGCATTGAAACTTTAATTAACGGCTTAAACACTCATGACATCATCCAAAAATATAAATCAAATCAAGTTGCCAAGGGATTAAATACACACCACAATTCATCAACAGACTTTCAATTATATATTAATATAAACCCATTCATAGGAAGCATATTTTGAAAAGACTGTTCTATATATCGCTTTTATTTCTAATCACTTCTTTTTCAAGTGAAGCAAGTATCTATTTTGAAAATGAAAAGAATGACTATATAGCTGGTGAGGATGTGATACTCAATTTCTGTTTTGATGTACTGGAAGTAAGTGATCAATTTGACCTCTTGGCACATCATGGCTTTGGTGTTATCCAAGTAAATGGTGTAGTCAACAAGCCGTATGTCACCTTCAATATCCCCAAAAGTATCACTAGTAAATCGGGCGTACTTACCCTTCGCATTTTTCAAAATAAGAAAATGATTTATGCTAAAGATCTTGACATCCTACCCATACCTATCGCAGAAAAACTAGAATCCTACTGTGGCCCAAAACACTTGGTCATCGATAGAAATGACTATGCAATGATGGTCAGTACGGTACTTGATTCATTGGACAATCCCCTCCCAGAGAATACGACAGTTCATTTTAATTACCAACATGGTGATCAATTAACCAAATCAGAGAAAAAAACGAGGAAATTATATGCCTATCAAAGGTTTGAAGCTCAAAACAAGATTGGGTATGGAACCATTACGGCCAACTATGATAACATTTCTGAAAAGGCTTTTAGGGTAGACTATTATGCTCATGATCCTGTTGGGTTCTCAATTAGCTATGATAGACAACATCAATATGCCGATGGCGAGCAGCTGGTCTATCTACAAACAGATAAAATCCAAGATAGATTTGGCAATGTCATTGGCAATGGAACACTTGTAAAGTTTATTATCCGCAATCAAGCAGGTGAAATATCTGAATTATATGGACAGACTATAGATGGAGTGGCTAAAGGGTTGAAATATGCACCTAATACTCCAAATAATTGGACTGTTACAGCGATCATCCCAAATTTTGCTGAAAGTAAAAACACCTTAGACTTAAGTTTTAGGCCTTCTATTAAGGGGTTTGAGATTCAGTTTTTGAATCATGACGAAATAGTAGTTGGGCCAATAGTTGGTTACCTTAATCAACTAGTTCAAAATGGAAAATCTGTAAAGATTACTATCAAAAATTCAGAAGAAACGCTCATCATAGAAAGACAAACTACAAATGGTCATGTATCGCTCTCCTTGAAAAATTTAAGACTAGCCAAAGGGGAATATGAGATAACTGCGACCATTGCTGGTATTACTAAGAACTCTAAATTAAACTACTGATGCTTAAAAGAATTATACATACAACTTTTTTTATTGTGTCAATCCTGACCATCTTGACCATTGCAATATTTGGATTCTCTCAAGTAGTGGCCTTTTTTAATACGGGAGCTGACCGTGCTGAAATGCTTCTTTTAAGTGGAAAACAAGTTCATAGTAATTATCAACCAAAAGCTACTTGGGTGCCCAATGATCTTGTAGAGGGAAGAAAGTTAGAAAAGGGCACGAAAATAAAGTTATTAGCCGATTATCTCAACAGCTATTACTTCTTATATAATACTTCTTCCAACTGGTTTTCTAAGGGGCTAAAAGATTATTTCACCAAAAAATCAAGGACACACCTTGGTAAGTTGATTAACTACGCTGAAAGCACTCAACAGCACCTACAAGGCACTACCATATCGCATCTTATTAAACCAAAGTTTTATGCAGCAGATGGAACTGCAATAGTATTGACAGACCAAGTAGTTAGCTACAATGAGGTAGTCACCAACTCAAAGATGCTTTCCTATTATGATACTTCCACCTATGAAGTCATGCTTTTATTGGAGGATAATTTTTGGAGAATAAGGCACAAAGTAAAAACAACAGAGCAAATAGGGCCTAAGGTATTAACACATCCTAAAAAATCTGAAATAGAAATTAGCAAGGGTAAATTCTATGAGAATGGTAAACATTTTGATCTTAAATGCATCAATTACTATCCCCAAAAAAATCCATGGCAAGAAATGTGGAAACATTTTGATGAAAAGGAAATTAAAAAAGACTTATTAAAAGTGAAATCGCTTGGTTTCAATTCAATTAGAATATTCGTTCCTTATGATGAGTTTAACAAAGAAGAGTTAAAAACCAAAAGGCTAGCTCAACTCAATCAATTACTGACCATTACTGACCAACTCGACATCAAGGTAATTGTGACCTTATTCGATTTCTTTCTTGGCTATCATTTATTAGACTGGACACTTTCTGACCGGCATCTTGAGCAGGTAGTTCAGTCTGTTCAAAATCATCCTTCTTTATTTGCTTGGGATGTTAAAAATGAACCTGATTTAGATTTTGACAGTCAAGGGGAGGAACAAGTTAAAAAATGGCTCAAATTCATTATACAAAGATTGAAAACTTATGATCCAGTACATTTTGTAACCATAGGCTGGAGCCAGCCAGAAATTTCAAGCAGCTTAACTGAATTAGTAGACTTTATCTCCTATCATTTTTATCGGAACCCTTCTGAATTAGGTGATTACTTAGCAAAAAAAGAAAAATCAGACCTACCTGTTTTTATAGGGGAAATTGGGATGCATAGTTTTAACAGCTGGTGGTTTCCATTTGGTAAATCACAAGAGGAACAAGCACAACATGTTTCAGATGTCCTATCCCTGATAAAGGCCAATGAACTTCATTATGGGTTATGGACTTTATATGATTTCAAGCGAATCCCTTCCAATGTTGCTGGTAGCGTACCATGGAAAAAAAATCCTCAAAAAAAGTATGGAATCATAGATACCAAAAACAGAAAAAAGAAAGTTTATTCTATCATATTAAATTTTAATTGCGATGAAAAATAACCTTAAGGTTGCTTTAGTAACTGCCTATCCCCCTAGTAAAACTACCTTAAATGAATATGGTTATCACTTAGCCAAACATTTAGCGGTTAAATCTGAAGTTTCAGAATTATGCATTTTGACGGAAACTACCGAAGACAGTTATCAGTCAGATAACAGCAAAATTTCTTTTCATCCTTGTTGGTCATTCAATAACCTTTGGAATGTATTTAATATCTTAAAAAGAATTAAAAAACTAAAACCAAATGCCGTTATAATCAATCTTCAATTCTTATTATTTGGAGATAAAAAACTCCCTGCTGCTATTGGTTTACTGCTCCCGCTATTTTTAAAAATATATGGGTTTAAATCTGTGGTATTACTTCATAATATCATGGAAGAAGTTGATCTAGAAAAAGCAGGAATCACAAGCAATAAACTTTCTAAATGGATTTATGAGCAAATAGGCCAAATTCTAACTAGGTTCATATTAGTGGCAGACATCGTAGGGGTAACCATTGATCAATATGTTGATATACTCACTAAAAAGTACAAGAAAAACAACATTGTTCTATTACCACATGGCGCTTTTGAAATACCTCCTAAACCTAATTTTGAAAAAACTTATGACAAACAGAGGATCATGACTTTTGGTAAGTTTGGAACATATAAAAAGGTTGAAGTGCTCATAGACGCTTTTATTAAACTTCAAGAAAAAGGCATTAAAGACTTAGAACTCGTAATCGCAGGAACAGATAATCCAAATGCTAAAGGTTATTTAGATGGAGTTGCCAATCAGTACAAAGAAGTATCGGGGTTAAAATTTACTGGGTATGTCGCTGAAGAAGACGTACCTACGCTTTTTACTAACAGTAGTGTAGTTGTATTTCCTTACACATCTACGACAGGAAGTTCAGGAGTCTTGCATCAGACAGGGAGTTACGGCAAAGCAGCTGTTTTACCAAACCTGGGTGACTTAGGGAAATTAGTGAAAGAGGAAGGGTATGCTGGAGAATTTTTTGAACCTAATGATCCAGATAGTTTAACCGAAACTATTGAAAATTTATTAACAAATCATCAGCACCGCCAAAGAGTAGCCATCCAAAACTATGAGGCTGCCTCCTCTCTGGCATTGTCTGATATTAGTGACTGGTACCTGATCCATATTTCTAATTTAACCAATTCTAAATGAGCAAAATAAAAATCTTGATCATAGACAACGAAGAAGACCTAATAAATTCCATAGCAGAACTGCTTGAACTCAACAACTTCCAAGTTACCTGCTGTTTAAATGGACCTGCTGGAATTAAAAATATCTTGCTTGACAAACCAGATTTAATCATCTGTGACTTGATGATGCCTGGCATGGATGGGTATGCTGTTTTAGAGGCTGTCAGGGAAATGGATCTTTGTAAAAATATTCCTTTCTTATTTCTAACAGGAATTTCTGATGAAGAAACAAGGAGAAAAGGCATGATAAAGGGCGCAGACGATTTCATTTCGAAGCCTTTTAAATATGATCACCTTTTACAATCTATCGATTCTATTTTAGCCAAACATGCTAAAAGAAGGGGCGAAATTGTCTCTTTATCGAGTAAAATTAAAGTCCAATTAAAATCATTTGACGAGATCAATTTTTTAACTAATCATAAAGTAAGGACCAATATATCTAAAATAATACAGACCTTGGAGCTGATGAAAACAGATCAAATTGATCAAACTAAAGGGATGCTAATATTAATAGAATCTGCTTTTCAAATAGATGAAATAACTTCGGACATCAATGATTTATTAAGCCAAGAAGAAGGTTATATCAATAACAAATCAAAAATATCACTAGACTCCTCTGCACGCATTGTCTTAATAGATGATGATCCCATCCAGATCATGTTAAATGAGTTGATTATCAAGAAAAAATTAAGCGTTTCAGAAATATTTACATTTACACACGGAAAGAATGCGTTAAAATTTATTGAGAAAAACAAAGTAGATGTTATATTCTTGGATCTAAATATGCCCGGCATGTCTGGTTTTGATGTTTTAAATTCAATAGACCTCATGAATTCGAAAGTATCTGTCATTATGCTCAGCTCCTCTTTGGATCCAAAACAAATCAATGAGTGTTATGCCTATTCAAATGTCTCAGACTACATTGTAAAGCCTTTAAATGATAAAAGTTTGGAAAAACTGATGGTGGAATAAAAAATAAGGGACAAAATTTGTCAAGTAACAAATCCATCTAAAACCATATAAATGCTAAAGGATCACTAGAAAGTTGATTTACTATCCCTTAGTTGTTCCACATATTTTATAGAGGTACGGGAAAATTTGGCAATCATTTCCAACGTTAACGAACGATCTTCTAACATATCCAAAATCATTTGATCTGTTTTTTGTTCCATTCCTTCTTTGATTCCTTTATTAAAAAGATAATCATTTTCAATGTCATATGTAATTGGCATTTTATTAATCTGGTTTTCTGTTTTCTTGTCTAATTTACGTAAACGAGATAAAATTAACAACTGTTGTATATATCGTTTTAAAGTTGCTTCATCATTGGTTGTTTTCTGTAAACTTACAATAATCTTTTGGATAACTAGTTCTGAATCTGCCGCTGGGTAATCTGTTAAAATGGATAGAATTATTTCTTCAGGTACTTCGGATTCCAGCAATTCATTAACGGGTAAATTATGTATGTTTTTCATTTGAAAGCCTGTAATTGCTTCATCATCCATCAACTCAGTACGCATTTTTGGCTGTTTTATTCCTAAGTATATAACATACTGCCTAACTGGCATCTCATATTTTCTTTGTAATATAGCTTTGTATTCAGCCATTCTATAAACCATCTTTGCTTCATCAGTTGATTGAAATTCCAAGTGTAAAATAAACTCCTGCTGATACTGATCTATCACTTTCTTAAGAAAATCTGGTTCTCTTTCTATAGTAGTTTGAATTTTTTCGGATAATGCAACCGCATGGCTTATTTTAATCCCCAATAGCCTTTCAACTAGTGGAAGGAATATGGCTTCTATATTTTGTTTGATAATTTTATCGAATTCACCCACAGACAGATTTTATTAGTTTGGGCAAAAATAATTCAAAAAGAACTTAATTCATAAACCAGTATTAAACCTGATTTAATTTTCATTGATATTTACTATGCTAAAATGCTGTGAACGCTCTAAATCAAGAACCTCGGAGCAAGCTCACAAGGTATGAGTGAATGCCTAAAGTTGACTATTACGAAGCAAGCTTCGAGGCATTAAACCTCACAATGTGAGTAAAATTAACATTTCCCCACCATGGATTTATCTTTCAATTTAGGTTTTCTAGCCTGGTAAACCCGTTTTGTTTCTTTCTTTGCTACAAAGGAACAAGGCTAATTGACTACCTAGTAATCCACTCATCGTAAATACTTGTGTCAGGATAATCTGCTCTACATTATCATGAAATTGATTATATAAAATGAATTGAATGACTACTACCGCACCCGCTATATACACTGAAAGAAAATTTTCAATGGAAATAAAATAGTAGATAAATAAGTTAGCGAGTGCAAACAAAGAAGTTGCTAGGGCATATTTCCAAAGTAGATGAGAAAAAGACAAAAATTCAGATCCAAAGAATAGGTTGACTGTACTAACTGGAAAAAGATAGACCATGAGCGTTAAAGAACCAGAAAACAAAAATATGATAGAAAAGTATTTGTACATCATAGGTCTATAGGAAAGGCCTTGTTTTCTCCTGTTTAGTATGCTTGGAATAAGCACCATTACCATCATCCAAGTCACAAAATAGATCATACGTCCTATTAAAGCCATAGAGGTATATAAACCTGCTGTAAAGTCATCAAAATAATGTTTAACAATCATCATGTCTCCATAGTTAATCAATATCTGTAACAGCTCATAGCCCAACGTAATCCCTATGAATAGCCATATTTTTCCTTGAATCTCCCGGAGAAGCTGATTTTTCTTTAAGGAGAAACGTTCCTTTCCACAAGCCAGATAACCTAAAATAATAGACCCTAGAATGGCAAAAGCTAATGAAGTACTTACCTCACTTACAAACAAAGCAAAGACCCCAACCGTTATCAAGACCTTAGACCATACTTCAACCTGATAAGAATAAGACAGCTTAATAAACTGCAATTGCCCCTGCAGCACTCCTCTCTTTGCACTCATTAAAAAATAGGCTGGTAAACAAAATGCTAAAAGTATGATCCCCCAACCACTAGTTAAATGGAAAAATTCCTGAATATGTCGATGAAAAATTACCATTAAAACCAACCCTAAAACCCCTGCTATTAAACTGATTTTACAAATCCAATGACTGAATGCTTTTTGCATCTCACCTTCTAATTCTGCTACATATTTCACGGCTACCATTTGAAAGGTCATCCCAACAAAAGACACTACCAATAACAATGTTAATATAAGGCCTGCTTCAGCAAATGCTGTAGGACCCAATGCCCTACCTAAAATTAGGTTGTACAAATAATTTACGCCATTTACCACCATGGTAGAAACCATAAAAATTGCTGAAGGGGTCAACAATTTCTTTTTGAGAATGAGGACAGAATTACTTAGTGCAGAATACATTTTTCAGCTGTGTTTTTTGAATCAATAATTTTAAAGAAGGTGAGTGACAATTAATGTAAACTAATTCTTTACCCATTCGCTTTAATTTCACATATAGCTTGACTAATGCATTGAAAGTAGCCAAATTTATCTCTTCTATTTTCTCAAGGTTAACACTGAATAGTTTTATCTCGTCTATCCTTGTTTCGATGATTTCCTCTAACATAAGCAAATCATTTGGCTGTTTTAAAGTCTCTAATTTCATTTCCATGCTTTGTGTTTTTCTCTCAATTTAGGAGGAGATAAAATTTTAATTGGCCTTATGTCGACGAATAGCCAAATCGGCCTGACAACTAGTCCATAAACTTCATTAAACAGTCCGTACAGCTCGTTACGACTCTCATCCCTTTAATAACACCATTTGTCTGTTAATCTAAATAAGCATTGTCCTGAGAGGTAAATTTGACTCATGACACAAACACTAAATACAATACTCCCTACCAGTAAGTGCTTCGCTTGCATTTTCATCTTGGTAACCATATTCTTTTTGGGTTCACAGAATTCTCAAGCCCAGCAGATGCAAACAGGTTTTACTTTACTTGAAAAAGGTAAATTTTCAGAAGCTCAAGCTTTCTTTTTTAAGGTACTGGAAGAATATCCCAGCAACACTACTGCTAAAATATGTTATGGGAGAGCGGTTGGACTGTCAGGTAACAGCAAACAGGCTCTTGAAATTTTCAATGAGTTAGATCAGTTATCCCCTAACAACACAGAAATCTTACTAAACATGGCTGAAGCTTATCTATGGGATGGGAACGGTTTAAAAGCGCTTGAGATTTTCCAATCAATCATAGAAAATGATAGCTCAATTTTTAATGGATGGCTAGGACTAGCCAATAGCTATTCTATAGAAAAGATTTATGACAAGGCCTACCAATCCATTAAAACAGCTATTTCGTTAGATCCATCTAATCAACAAGCATTAACTTCAAAGAAATACATCATTTTAGGCTATGCCAATCAATTAAGCAAAGACAAGAATAGCCTAGGCAGAGCTTTTGAATTGTTAGCAGAGAACTTGAGTATAAATGCAGTGGATCAAGAGACCTTAGGATTAAAAGCATCTCTATTTATTTCTCAAAAAAAGTTTACTTCTGCACTTGACACCTATGAACTTCTTACTGATGTAACTAAAAAGTATATTGGTAAATCCATTGCTAATCATTTATTAGATAAGAATGAAAAAGCACTAGAATTAGCACAAGAGCTTCTAACTATTTCCACTCAGGATAAAGATTCTTTAAATTTAATAAAGGCAAAACATCATTACTTGAATGCTTTATTATGGAATGATCAATTAAGGGAAGCAAAATCTTATGTTGATTCTTTATCTACAAATGATCCTACAATGAATGGCTTAACACTTGACAAAGCTAAGGTAGCTGTTTACATAGGTGATTATCTGAAAGGCATCAAATTTTATCAAGAACATCTTTTGATGGATTCAGCCTCATTTGAAGGAAATTTAGCGTTAGCTGATACTTGGCATGCAGTCGGAATGGATCAAAAATCTTATTTCCAAACTTTCCGCACATTATCTTATTTTCCTAAACAAGCTGATGCGCAAAACCTAATTAAAAAATTAAATGAAGAACATAATTTAAAAGTGTCGGGTTTATATCAGCTATCCTTTGCAAGCGACGGGAGTCACAATAGAACTGTTAATGTTGGAACTGAACTCAGTACTTCTGCCCAATTTAAATTAAAGTTGGATTTTCAACAAAAAAGGTATTTTGCTCCTGAATTGGCTGGCTCTTCCAAAAGTAAAAAACTTGGTTTGCTGCTACAGTATAGAATTCATCCTAGAGTACAATTATCAGGATCTATGGCGGTATTTCAATCCAGAAACCTAACCGAGGATGCACCCACAAGATCTAACCAATTAATAGAAGCCAAGGCGAATTTCTTCATCAGTAAAAGTCAACAACTGGCCATTGGTTATCAATCTACTGTACAGGATTTTAATCACTCATTGTTACTGGAAAATGTTAAAACAAATCATTTAATATTGAAAAACATATTTAATTGGAGGACTAGTGGCATTGGAAATTATACTGAGATCTACAGAAGTTTTTTAAGTGACGGGAATACTAGGTCCTTAATATTTACTTCGTTGTATAAAAACTTAGGGAAAAAGAAGCATTTCAAATCAGGAATTAACTTATTATATTTTGGATTTGCCAATCAGACTACTATATATTTCAGCCCTGCTTCATCTCGTCAAGCAGAGGGTTTCTTATCTTATACCAAGTTGTGGAAATCCAAACATAGCATTAAACTGTTCGCAGAATCTGCACTAGGTACTCAAAGCATAGAAAAGACTAACCAGACTACTTGGAGAAGTAGTGTTTCTTTAACTGGTAAAATAGGAGTTTGCAATGCGAGGTTATATGCTTTGTATTCTACTGCTGTAACAGCAGCAAGTAATGGTTTTTCTTACCAGCAAGTTGGGCTGGAATTAAAATTCACACTTACCGAAAAGCCTATTTTCTTCAAACGGATGATGAAAAAATACGAAAGTAACAAAGATCAAGACTATTGATCTTTGTTACTTTTAATACTTCTTTAAAGTGTATTTAATCGTTTAATCAAATTTGCCTTTTGTCCCCTACTTATTGGAATAATCTGTTCATTGATCAATAGATTATTATCTTCTATATCAACTACTTTATCAATATTCACTATATAAGATCTATGTACCCTGATAAATAGATCTGGATTTAATTTTGACTCTACATTTTTAAAAGTCGAATTGACCACGTAGCCTTTCTTTTCAGTTTTAAAAACTGTGTAGTCACCTTTAGCTTCTACATAAAGAATTTCTTTAAGATCAATTCTTACTAAACGAGAGTTAACTTTAATGAATAGGCTGTTAATATTAAAAACACCTTCATCTTCTTTAATTTCCCTTATATTTTTATGGTTTTGAATTGCAACCTCTATCCCAGCATTGATTTCTTTCATGCTGTAAGGTTTTACTATATAACCATATGGACTATGGGCTGCTGCTTTTTGAATAGTCTCTTTATCAGCAAAGGCTGTTGTAAATATGAAGGGTAATTTGTAGTCATTCTTAAGCTTTTCAGCTACATCAATACCCGACTTATCTCCCTTTATTTGGATATCAACCAATGCAATTTCAACATCTTGCTCATTTAGCAGTTCAATAGACTCATCAAAAGATGGTGCAATCCCCACAACATTATAGTCTAGAATTTCTAGCATCTCACTTAATGACGCTGCAATGTGTTGATCATCTTCTACGATTAGAATATTATATTTACTCATAATTAGTTTATTTCTTTGGAAATTTTAAAGTGAACGTAGTTCCTACATTTGATTTACTCTTAAAACTAATTTCACCATTGTGCAATTTTACAAAATCGTTTACAATTGACAAACCTAGACCAGAACCTTGTACATTCCCTACATTGGAAGCTCTAAAAAAAGTACTAAACATTTTAGGGTGTTCTTCTTCAGGAATCCCAATTCCATGGTCAACCACATGAACCATTAGTGATTCTTCTTGAAAGTCCATCAACAGCTCTGGTGGATCACGATCTTCCGAATATTTAAAAGCATTACTTACCAAGTTATCCAATATTTGAATAAATAACTTTTTATCCACGGACAATTCAAACGGTTTACCTTTTAAGTTAAATTTTAGGGGTCTATCTCTGTTAGAATAATTATTCAAGATTCCTGCCTCAACTAACTCCTTAACATCTGTCAGTTGTGGTTTAAAAGGTACTTTTTGCGAATCCAATTGTCCTACTAATAAGATATTATTAATCAGGTGATTTAACCTATCTAGGTTAGTTCCTACACGAGATAAGATTTTTTTAAATTTATCGATATTAACTTCACCACCACCTTCCAAAAAGTAATTCATGATTTCCATGTCAGTACTGATGGTAGTCAAAGGAGTCCTCAACTCATGAGAAGTAGTAGAAACAAACTGTGATTTAAGACTGCTAAGTTCTGTTTGTTTTTTTAAAGCACTAGTCATTGCTTCCCTAGACTCTTTGATTTCAGTTATATCTCTTACAAAAGCAGTAAAAAAACTTTTATCATCATGTATTATAGGAAAAATAGATAGTTCAATTGGAAACTCCTCCCCTCCCTTTCTTAAAGCACTTATTTCTATTCTTTTGTTAAGTACTGGGCCTTTTTTTGTTTTGTGATACTCATCCATCCCATCATTATGAGCCTCTCTAAAAGAGTCAGGGATAATAATTTTTGATAGTTTCTCCCCTAGAACCTCTTCTTTCTTATAGTTAAATATTTCTTCCGCTTTTGGATTCCATTCTTCGATCTCCCCTTGTCCGTTAATGGTGATCAATGCATCCAAACAAACTTCAAACAACTTTTTTAATTTTGATTCCTGAAAAAGATATTCATTGGCCATTCTTTTTTGATCAGAAATATCTAAATGAATACCCACAGAACCGATTAAAGTTCCTTCACTATCATAATTAGGAGCACCACTTATTACAATCCATTTATCTCCTTTATCTTTTGTTTTTATTTGTAATTCATAAACACTAGACTTACCGCTTTCTCTTTTTTTATTCTGGATAGCCATTTGGCCTTTACCTTCAGAACTTAAAAATAAAGCAGAGGCATTTTGCCCCATTATTTCTTCGTTAGAATAACCCACCAGTTCGCAAAAGGGTTGATTGGCATAAATGATAGTCCCTTTCGTATCTACCTCCAACAGCCCTAATTGGATATTATCAACTATTCTACGATATTTCTCCTGGTTATGATAAAGCGATTGTTCCGCGTATTTACGGTGCTGTATTTCTTTCTCCAGATTTTGGTAAGAGAATCCACTTTCTAAACTAACAGCCAATTGGTCAAATACATCTTTCAGTGGATAAAGCGCTTTTTTGCTTACTTTTTTAGGATCTGACTTTACAAATAACTCTACAAACCCAAGCTTTCCCAATTTGATATATGCAAAATAGCCATCGAGGTGGCTATTATCAAAAATTGATTGATTACGTTCCAGTATTTCACCTTCTTGAAACAACTCTTGTAAATCGGTTAACTCTTTCAGGCCTTGATTATTAATACTTGGCATACTGTATAAATTAGTATAGCCTATTTTCCCCTCTTCCTGCTTCTTTTCTATCCAAACAGCTCCATAATTAAGGTTTTTCCGAGACAGGAGTTTTTTAATGAAATTTTCCGAGGTTTTTAAAGGATCGAAAGATTTGAGCATGGTTGTACTCAATTCATACAATAACGTAATGTGCTGTAAACTATTAGTCATAATCTTTTAATGCGCCAACCACTATGGTCTTATTGAAAAACTCTAAATATCCATCACCATAGGAAGATATTTCACCTAAAGATAATACACCTTCAAGATTAAATTGCCTTTCTTGCCTTTTAATCACATTATTTACTGCTAGTAACTCTTTTACAAAATCTTTTTCTTGGAACAAGGTTCTTGAAATACAGTCTATCACTAGTGTCTCCTGATAATGCTCATCGTCAAATGCTCTTTCAGCTGCTATTTTGGCCCCTTCTATCAAATCAATAGTCTTTCCTTCTAATATATTCACTACTGAATTTGGCATTATTTCACCTACGCAGGTCAAGGACTTCCCATCAGTAATAATCGGATCTCTCACTACGTCCTCCATTCCTTCTTTAAAAATGCCAAATGGATACCCCTTTGCTATATCAAAAAAATTCTCTTTGGATATTCGAAGACTACTTCTTTTTAAGATTACTTCTTGGTAAACTTCAAAGGCAGGACGCCAGTTAATTTCATGAATCGTATTTCCATCTGAAGAATTGATTACAAAAGGCCCAGCAATTTTCTTCCACCCATGATTTACTCCCAAGCTCAATAGCTGCTCACTAAAAATCATTAAAGCGGCATCTTGCAATATACCTGCTTCAGTAAAAACACAAGGTTTTTGCTGTAAGGTAAGAGAACCACAACCTCCACCAATAAATTTGATTTGATCCCAGTAATTATTATAAACTTTTTCAAGAAAATGAGCTATTTTATCTGATAAGCCATCTACTAATACCAAAGCAGATTTAAACTCTCCACTCAATTCAGGGAATTCAAAACTTTCTTTTTGTGCAAGGCCTTCAAAAACGACCACCTGAGCACTGGCATGCATTTTACGGATAATCAAGCCTTTATCTGTATTCACCTTTTGGGAGAGGACTCCTGGGAAAATACCCCCAGCAATTTGGATATTAAGGGTCTTACAACGGCTAATCAGTTCGTCGATAGCAACTTCGCAATGCTCACCAATTAATAAAAGGTTTAATTCATCAGTCGATAATTGTTCAATTACTTCATCTATACTCGGGGTCATTAATAACATACACTCTTGGTTTAATTTAATCCAAAGTATGTGAATTAAAGTTCAACTTGCTCAATTAACGACGAGTTGCAGTTTTTTTAGGTCGAATGGTAATTCATCGAAACCTCACCATTCAACGATACCTAAACCAACATATAAAACTAGTAGATACTAAAATTCAAAAGCCTGTCGTTAACCGTGCAATACAACTAAAACATAACACTATGAAACAACTAATTTATTTGGCAGCTCTCTGTTACATGGGGCTGGCCTCTTCTGTTTGTGCCCAAACAAAAGTAGGCGGTGGATTTGCCTATGGAAGCTCAGTAAGTGAAGCTGGGCTTAATCTTCGAGCTGAAATTCAACACGACAACAAAATCTCTTTTGTACCTACCTTTACAGCTTTTCTAACCAATACCAGAAATTTCGAAAATAACAGGTCAATTAGGTCTAACTGGTTTGACACTGGAGTCAATCTAAATTATCTACTAATAGAAGGAAGTAAAATTAACTTTTATGGATTGGCGGGCTTAGGCTTCACGACTGTCCATAATCGACAGACTAATTTCAGGTTAAGGCGAATTATCCGCTGGACTAATCATCGTTTTAACCTGAACATGGGGGGAGGGATTGTGCTAAACACATCTTGTCAATTTCAACCCTTTACGGAAATGAAATACAACTTCAGCAATGCAAGCCAATTGACTGTTGTAAGTGGGATTTTAATTTCAGTGGGTAGTTGAAAACATCAGTTACTAATGGAAGTTAATACACAAGCCCTGTTATTTTTTTAATTAATAGGGCTTGTTACATGGAAATCTATGATAAATAATTACTTTTGCCTACTTTTTGCGTATAGTAAGATATAAGCAAAACGATATGGGGCCGACCGGTATCGACAGTAAGTGTATTTGATGTATTTGCGTGTCAGGTGGGGAATGTACACCTGTGATCAATTCGTTCGAACTTTATTTGGCGAAGATTCTTACGCCATGGCTGCTTAATTTTTACCGATAGGTAGAAATTTCACTTCCTGACCAAACGGCAGGACAGTCACATCCCTCCATGCTTGCGTCCTTTAAGCAGGATCAAGGGGTGTCGACCTTTAGGACTAGTATTAGTGAGGTTACTAAGCTAATGCGAAATTCCAGTGACTGGCAGGAAAAGTAGGTTGTTGATGGCCAGCTCTCCTGTGAGATCCTAAGTATCAACTACACATGTAGACGATACATCCTTTCCTTATCTGGACGAGAGTTCGAATCTCTCCGGCTCCACCTTCGCTCGCCGAAGTTCATTTAGAACGAAGGCGAGCTTTTTATTTACAGCTAAACCAGACTAAAACCATTATGCCATTAAATCGAGCTTCGGTGGACACAGTCCACCATGTGTATATCATAAAATGTACTACTGGTCAATATTACGTAGGGTGCACCAATAATCTTAAAAAAAGGCTAGAAAGGCATCAAAAAGGACAAGTAAAGTCTACTGCTTACAGATTGCCTATCGAATTGATTACTCAAATTACCTTTAATAATACCTTAAATCCGCAGGGATTAAATTAGGTATTCTAATTTTTATGCCATTTGCTTTTTTAGGTTCAATAGGCTAGTCTTCTTACTTATTATCATAATCCAAAGTGTTGGCTTGTGATATTCCACTTCTGAGTTGATCAGTATGTTTTAAAGCCTTGATTAAGAGTTTGTTGAGATTCAAATTGATGTTGAATTGATGGGCAATACCTGTAGGCCCTATGATGGTTTCTATAGGTGCGGACAACTCTTTGATGCCCCTTAGGATTGTGTCGGCACTGCATACCGATAGGCCTTCAACCTTTTTTAAATGTTCCCTCAAGTGTTCATTAATGTCTTCGGCACAATCTCCACCGGTCAAATAAACTGACATTTGATTGAT
>CALGOB010000160.1 GCA_937958005.1 uncultured Cyclobacteriaceae bacterium | reverse complement strand
GGAGTAATTATGGCTACTTTAACTGCATCTATTGTTCTCTCACTAATATTCCCTAAGAAAGAAATTGCTTAATATCTAGTTCTTTATCACTAGCAGACAACTAAATTTTAAATTTAGGAAAAATGTCTTCTGTGTCAATTTAAATAAGGGTTTTTCCTTATCCTGAAAAACATCGTTCCATGGCGATCCTCTAGAATTGAGTATACCTAAAATTAGAGATTTTCTGCGTCGGCAGTCCGATTCATTTTTTCCATGCCGCGGGGGCGGCCCCCTGAAAAAACGCAACCGCGCGATTTCTAAGGATTAAGCAAGTGTATGTTTATAATTTTTGTCATATTTTTCATTGTTTTTGATGCAGGCAAACATTCTATGGATTAGTTTATTTCTAACAGCATTGAGTACCGACATCTTATTCTTTCCTTCTTCTACTTTTCGTAAGTAGTATTCGCGCATTTCTCCCTTACACCTAACTGCTGACATTGCAGCCAAATGAAGCAGTGCCTTCATTGCTTTGTGGGCCCTGTGTGATACTTTAGACCTTCCTTTAATAGATGTGCCTGAACTGTAGGCAAAAGGGGCCACTCCACAATGACATGCCATTTTCTTAGCATTGCTAATATTTGTAAATTCATTGGTTACAAGTAACGTATTGATAGCAACGATTATCCCTACACCAGGAATGGAGGTAAGTATCCCTACCATTCTACGTATTTTATCATCTGAATTGATGAGTAACTGAATTTGTTTTTCTACAGCCTTGACCTGTTTTTCTATGACTTTAATGGCAGGGTTCACTGCTTTCTTATGCCCTCTATAAATGTCTTTATTTCCCCTAATTGCTTCCTCTTCACTCAATGGCACCTTCAGGGTATTTTTTGCTGCCAACAACCTTTTTCTAGCCCCTATTAGACACCTGAGTTGATCAATAATGGGTCTGGGAGCCTCCCAAAGCTTAGCTCCTTCTTTCCTCAACGAAGCATAAACAGCGATCCTGTAGGCATCTACCGTATCATTCTTACCTCTTTCCATAGAATGAAAAGTCTTGATAACCAAAGCATTTTCCATCCACAGGGCGATACCTTTTTTGTCTAGCTCTTTCAACAAAGGCCTGCAATAAAGCCCAGTATTTTCCATGCAAAAAAGCCAATTACCCTGCTCAGTCTGAGTATGTTTTGATAGATGGGATATCATCTTTCTGATACCTTTGGCTGTGTTGCTTGTCTTACCACTTAACACCTTCTTTCCATTGACTACCATACAATAGTCTAGGGTAGCTTTTGAAACGTCTACTCCAATAAAAACTTCAAAACTCATATCTTTATCTTTTAGTTAACTACCAACATACTTGGACACTATCAAACCCTTGATAATGGGTCGGCTTCTAATAAAGCTCCCTAATTTCTAAATGATGTTTGTTCAAGTGACCGGACAGGGATTAAATCGCGCGATAGGTTCTTCCTTGGCGGCCCGATAATTTGCCCCGTCCGGTGTTGGTTATTCTAAAGTTATCCACATTTATCCACAAGTTATGAGTCTCCCCCCAGTCCCCCCTCATCTTCTAGACGTATAACTATAGTAGTAATAATATGAAAATAATTATATATGATAAATCTAAAGGACGGCCGCCAAAAAAATCAACAGGGTCGCCTGGCGAATAATTTAAAGCTTCCTCCCTAAACCCGGCAGCGGCCGACCGTTCTCACTCACCCCGCTAAATGATCACCGCGACGGCGTACCGTGCCAACCCTCCTAAACGCATTGAAACGAATATCTTTTTCCTTAGATACCAGAAATTTATAATCTAATAAGTGAACAATATTAAAATGGTGTATAAAGCTGGAACAGCATTATCTATATGAAATGATGCGCAACCAAATAATAGCAAAACCTTTAAATGATTATGTCAATTATATAGATTAAGTATATTTATTAAGCTGTAACAAAAAACACAATAGATTGAAGAAATATCTGATACTTCCTTTTATACTCTTTATTACTTTATTGATTATTTACAAAGTAGATCATTTTGCCTATGTCTATGTGTTTTTCATTCTATGGATTTATAGTATAATTATTGTTGGTTTAGAAAAAAGAGAAAAATGGAAGCTCTGCGCCATTTACATAGGGAGCATTCTATTTGCATTATTTGCTGCTGAACTATATTTTAATTTCGAACTAAACAAAAATGAATGGGATTTCACTACAATCTACGGTAGCAGTGAGACCAGAACTGATTCAATTCTTGGTAGGGTTCCAGCAGAAAGTACACAACGACTATCAAAACGCACGATCAATGATTCAATAATTTATGAAGTTACGTTAACAACAGATGAGTTTGGTAGAAGGGTAGTATCTAAAAACGAATACGTTAGTAAAGAGGTAGTTTTCTTTTTTGGATGTTCGTTTACCTTTGGTGATGGTGTAGAAGATCATGAGACTCTACCTTATCAATTTCAGGGAAAAGTTAAATAAAAATATAATGTATTTAATTTTGGTTACTCTGGTTTTGGTACCCATCAAACACTAGCCATGCTAGAAAATGAAATGGAAAAAATTGGTACACATAGTCAAGTACCTATAGCAGCTTTTTACTCAGCTATCGTTGATCATATTTATAGAGGTACTTATTCTGATTTTCAAGAGTATTCTCCTAAATATAGATTTAACCAAGGTGGAATACTTTATAAAAGCGGAATGTTTTCTAACAATGAGACAAGAATAGCCTATTATCTTTACAAATCTAAAATAATTGGAAAACTACACCCATTCTTCATACAAACTAAGCAAAAAGACATAGACTTAATGGTTGCTATGATTGAACGTTCGGCCAAAATCTTCAAAGAGCGATATCAAGGAAAGTTTTATTGTTTATTATGGAAAGAGCGTTCTGCTGAAAAAGGTATATATGCAAAAATATTAGAGGGTCTCAAAGATAAAAAAGTTGATGTCATAGAAGTGGAGGAAATCATACCAGAATATACGCAGAACTATGATAAATACCTGCTTTATTTAGATGGACACCCTAACAGTTTTGCCAATGCACGAATTAGTGAGTATTTAGCTACTTTTTTAGAAAAAGAAAATAATCATAATGTGGGGATATCTAAATCAAACTAATTTGCATAAACTATCAAAGTACAAAAAGTAATTGATGCTTAAATCACGCATATTTAATAATACATCTTTTGAAAAAACATTTTCTACTTCCATTTATACTATTAGCTATTTCGTTGCTGATTTATTTTGTAAATCATTATGCTTTTGTTTACGCACTTATGATCCTATTAGCTTATTCTATAACCTTTGTTGTACTGGAGAAAAGAGAAAACTGGAAGCTTGGTTTCATTTATATCAGCAGCATTCTATTTGCATGTTTAGGTGCCGAATTCTATTTCTCCCTGAAAGAAGACAAACATGCATTTAAAGCTGATTGCTCTCAAGGTCAATACTTAAGAACAGATCCAATCATAGGAATGGCCCCAGATAAAAACTCAAAATGCACTTTGACTCGAATTGTGAATGATTCCATAGTTTACAAAGCTGTTCATACAATTGACAAATATGGAAGAAGATTTATTCCCGAGAAAAAATTTTCTTCTAATGAATCAGTGCTCTTCTTTGGGTGTTCCTTTACATATGGTGATGGGATAGATGATCATGAAACATTGCCTTATCAATTTCAAGAAGCAGTAGATGAAAACTATCGTATCTACAACTTTGCTTATTCTTCCTACGGAGCTCATCAAACTTTAGCAATACTCGAAAACCAGTATGAAAAAATAGGTACAGAAGATTACAATCCAAAAGTAGCTATCTATTCTGCTATTACTGATCATATATTTAGAGGAGCTTATGTTGGTATTGAAAAGCAAGGGCCTAAATACAGGTTAGACGAGACAGGAAAACTTTATAATAAAGGTTTATTTTCAACACTTACTGCAAAGATTAATCGTTACTTTTTAAAATCAAGAGTTTTAGGTAGACTTTATTCATATTTTGATCAACCCACACAAAAAGACATTGATCTAGTCGTCAATATGATCAACCAATCCGCAACTATTTTTAAAAAGCGCTATCATGGCAAACTTTACTGCTTACTTTGGGAGGAGCTTTGGGCAGATAAAAAGCTCTATGAAAAATTCTTAACTGCCCTAAGAGCAAAAAACTTAACCGTAATAGAAGTCAAAAACATTTTACCTAATTATTATCAATCTACAGACGATTATTTTATTTATAAAGATGGGCACCCAACTGCTTTAGCGAATCAGAAAATAAGTGAGTACTTAGCTACTTTTTTACAAAAAAAAGGTATTTATTAGATGAATACACTAGTTATAATAAGAATTGTGCTAAAACACATGAAAAATGATATCTATGCAAATTGTGATTTGAGTCTATGAGAAAATTGTTTTTACTGGTAATTCCTAGCCTTCTTTCATTAATACTTATTTATAAAATACAATACTTTGCCTACATCTATGCATCCATAGTTTGGTTGGCATTTTGTTTAGTAATGATCTTTCAAGCTAAAAATGAAATCATTAAATTATTTTATATCTACTTTGGGAGTATCGTTTTGGCATTTTCATTAGCTGAAATATATACATTGGCTAACACTGAAAATGAATTCTTCAATCAGACTCTTTTGAAACAAGAAGTAAAAATCAATTATGGGGGATATAATACCTATGATGATCAGATAGGCTTGATCCCTACTAAAAATTCTCAAAGAAATGTGAGATTGAAGTATGGCGATTCGCTTATATATGAAGTCACACAAACAATAGATCAGTACAGTAGAAGGATTATGCCTTTAAATAGTATTGCCAATCCAAATAAAGCTGTTTTATTCTTTGGATGCTCATTTACATTTGGCTCTGGGGTAGAAGATCATGAGGCAATGCCCTATCAGTTTCAAAAGATTTCAGGAGGTGAGTATAAAGCAATCAATTATGGATATGCTTCTTATGGAGCTCACCAAATGTTGGCTATGTTAGAACATAAAAAAGAACAACAAGGGATAAAAGGATATCAGCCTAAATTTGCTATATATCAATTCATTACAGACCATGTATTTAGAGGAACTGAATCATCACAAGAATTAGTAGGACCTAAATATAGATTTGATGAGAAAGGAAAACTAAAAAAAGAAAGCACCTACTCACTAGATATGATTTCTAGAAACATAAATAAATATCAATACTATATTAAGAAGTCCATTTTACTCTCTAATATCTTTTTTCATAGAACACAGTCTCACCAAAATGACATCAATTTATTGGTAGCAATGATTCAAAAATCAGCAGATATTTTTGAATCAAGGTATCATGGTAAGTTTTATTGCCTTTTTTGGGAAGAAAAATGGTCAGAAGTAGGATTATATGAAAAGATTTTAAAAAGACTTAAAGACAAGCATATAAATGTCATAGAAATGGAAGAAATAATACCAGGATATACTGAACATTATGATCCATACATACTGTATAAAGATGAGCATCCTAATAGCAAAGCTCATCAAAAAATCGCCGAGTATTTAACCACATTTCTCAAAAGAGACAAGAAATTATCACAGAGAATAAACATAAAAACGAGTCTTAATAATGAATAGCATCTTATTGAGTTATAATCCTTATACTTGCCTTTCCTGGTCTCCAAAATTTTAATGGTAACTATAATTTCAGATAACCGAAATTACACGTGCTTACATATGACTTCTATGAAAAAACATTTACTATTAATCTTTTCTCTCATTTTATCATTATTTCTGATATACAAAATGCAGTACTATGCCTACTCATATGCTGCTGTGGTTTTTCTTATTTCTTGTTTAATTTCATTGGTAATATATAAAAATGAAAAGAGCAGACTGTTGATCATCTATATAGGAAGTATTGTACTAGCTTTTTTATTAGCTGAAATTTATTTTCTGCAGCTGTCTCCTCAAATAAAGCGTAAAATCGTAATTAACTATGGTGGACATCATATGTATGATGAATTAGTAGGGCTAGCTCCTGTAAAAAACTCTCAAAGGACTGATCCCATTAAATACAAAGACTCCATCATTTATAATGTCACACAAACTATCGATTAATATGGGAGAAGAATTGTGCCAGTAGAAAATGTTGAAAGCAATGAGGCTGTATTATTCTTTGGTTGTTCCTACACTTTCGGGGATGGATTTGAAGATAGTGAGTCAATGCCTTATCAATTTCAAAAATTTGTAGGAGGTAGATATCAAGCATTCAATTATGGATATACGGCTTATGGTGCGCATCAAATGCTTCCTATATTGGAAAATGAAAAAGAGAAATCAGGCTTAGGTAGTAATGTACCTAAATACGCCTTTTATCAAGCTATTACAGATCACGCTTTTAGAGGGGCTTTTACTTCTAATGAAAATTTGGGTCCCAAATACTCATTAACCATTTCATCGGTTATATTGCGAGTACTCTAACAACCATAACCTATTGCCCAAAAATGACGACCCCAATAACGTGATTTTAGCTCTGGATATTCTTGCTGTAATTTCCTTGAACTTCTTCCTTTCAGCTTTTTAAAGATATCACTTAACGATTGAGAAGGACGGTATTCAATGTGCATGTGAACATAGTCTGTAGAAACTACTCCTTTCAATATAACGATATCTTCTGATTGACAAAC
>CALGOB010000159.1 GCA_937958005.1 uncultured Cyclobacteriaceae bacterium | reverse complement strand
CATAACTAACAGTCATTTAGTCACTTAAATCCTAATTTCCTACTCACCATAATGGAGACTATGTCTGCGTTGCAAATCACAATTTAAGCAGCTATCTAACAGCCATTTATGATTTTCTCTTAAAAGTCTAATGCATCATTCAGGTTAAATCATCTTTGCTAGCCAGCATAAACTATCATTAGAAGTATTAGAAATATGGTGGTTAATACATAAAGTTTAGTAACGCCTTTAGTATTTATACTTGATGAATTTTGAACTGGTTTCATATAACAAATATCTTGTCGTATTATAATGACACTCTATTTATTGATTTGGTTGTAATTAATTAATAATGAATCTCAAACCTGCAGATAAGGCAAAGTTTTCGGGTAACGAAATAAAATCAGAAGAATTTCTCGTGTAAGACCTTAATGCACGTTGATAAGTAGGCTCCATTGTTATTATCAGGTTACTTCTTAACTGATAACCAAAGGAGAATCCACTTATTAAATTAAAATTGACAGCCCTATATAATGAGCCTTCGCCCGGAGATACAGTTACAGCCTCTAACATCCTATCAGGGTCAATAATATTATTCCCCAAATAAAAGCCAGTCGAAATTCCACCATTTACAGATATATTAATTCTTCTATTTAAGATTACATATCCCAATTTTAAGGGAATAGTAGCAAACTGAAACGAATTATTTAGTTCTACATTTTCAAAATTTATATCTAAATCAGCATCTTGGACATTTAAATTATTGTTTATAATAATTTGTTCTGTTACTGCTACTCTAGCTTCTCCCCTATTGTCAGCGATGACTCTATTTGTACTTGATATTGCTTCGTACAAACCATATTCTATGCCTGACTGAACAAATAATCGCTTAGTCAACCTCTTCCCAAAATTTAAGTTGAAAGTATATGAGTAACCAGCACTTTGATCTTCTCCATCAAATACATTATTATCAGCTGTAAATGAATTTCTACGTAGCAATTTGGAATTGGATGTGGCATCAAAAGCACTCACTTTTAAGTCATTACTATTACCTGTCCTTTGATAGTTTGGATCAAACAAACCTCCTTTTACATTAAAATCCGCCCAATTTTTTGCCTCATTCAGTGCATATAAATTATTCTTTTTATTCAAAACAAAATCATAGACCGGGATTTGTTGAAAATAGGTGACTAAAGGTTGAATTTTGTTTACAGATTTATCATTTTCTGCTAAGCCTTTCTTAGTTATAATTACAAGATCAGCTTTGTTTTTTAGATAAAGCGAATTATCAATGATCGTTTCATCCTTACTTCCATTTGTAGTTTTAGCTATTTTAATTTGATCTATATTCTCCCTATTCACTAGCTGACTAACCTTAACCTGATTGGCTGAATGTCTTGATAAATTATTAGCTGAAACAATCTGGCTTATTTGCGATTCCTTTTGATTATTCTCCACTTTATAACTTTTGTTAAAAGTAGAATTTCCCGAAGCACCCTTATTGGTCTTCAAAATAAATTCATCCTTATTTGCAATTACTTCTGCAAATTGATCATTGTCTGGTAAGATTGGTTGATCTGCAGAATCACCTAAGGCCATTAGGTAATTTGTACTTTGCGGGTTATCAAGTGAATTAATTAAACTGGGATATTGCCAAGCCAGCACAATTGAACTTACTAAAAGGACGAATAAAGACGCTGCTATACGTCTATAAAACACTACCTGCTTTCTTAATTTGATGGCTTCCATATTGGCCAATTCAGCATCAATAGCATTCCAGACATTTTCAGATGGCATTATTTCCGCACCATCCAAATACTTCTCAAAATCATTCCCAAATATATCCTCTCCTATCCTACGCATCACCATAAATTATCAAACTATCCTTTTCGATTCTCTCTTTCAAAAGGGATTTAGCTCGTGAGTACTGTGATTTTGAGGTACCTTCACTGATTTCCAACATTTTAGCAATTTCATGATGTTTATACCCTTCTATTGCGTACAAGTTAAAAATAGTTTGGCACCCTAAAGGCAAGTCTCTGATCATTGCAATCAACTCTTGATGGCTGAATTCCGAAATAATTAATTCACTGCTAGGGGAATTTGTCATTTCATTAACATCCACCATTGGATATAGGTATAATTTACTTCTTTGATGATTTAATGCAGTGTTAACCACAATCCTTTTGATCCAATAACCCAATGAAGAATCCTGTCTAAAATCTTTGATGTTTTTAAACACTTTTATAAATGCCTCTTGAATAATATCTTCAGCTTCTTGTTGCATTTTAGTATATCTAATAGCTACTGCATACATTTGCTTACAATATTTTTCATACAAAAGACGTTGTGTACGACGATCGCCTTTTTTACATTCTTTAACAATATTTTGTTCTTCAGTTTTGGTCATGTTGGCATAATCAGAAAATGCCTTGCTAGTAAGACACCTTCTTCATAGTTTTGGTTGTAAATACATTTATAAACTTTCACAGATAGAATTAACGTGATGAATCTACTTAATATTATTCAAAAAATGAAAATTACTGTTAAAGTTACATTGCTTATAATCAGTAGTTTCATATTAATACAATGTGTTCCTCTTGATCAATCTGCGCAAAGTACTCAAGCAAAATTTATTCCAAAAAAAATATCTTTCACAGACAAAATCTATGATCAATCTGTCGGGGGGATTCTTTTTTACAATCAAAATCAATTAAATCCACCCATAACTACACTTAACTCTGCTGAATCGATTACTTTAGAATTTGACGTTTTTGGAAACCAATCCGAATATATCAATGCAAAACTGATCCATTGTGATGCTTCTTGGAATAAAACTAACATAGCTGATTTACAGTTCATTAGTGAGTTCAATGAATTTCTCATCAATGAATTTGAATTTTCAGCAAGCACAACAGTTGATTACACCCACTATATTTTTACTGTTCCAAAAACTAAGATTTCTGGGAATTATGTCCTTGCAGTTTATAGAAACAACGAACCATCAGACCTTCTTTTTACAAGACGGTTTTTAATAACTGAATCGATCGTTGGGATCAATACGGAATTTGAAGTACCCAGAGTGGTGAATAGAAGAAGAAATAGTCAAGAGATAAATGTTTCCTTGTTGTACGAAAATTTACCTGTTAATAATGCCATGCAAGAATTATCTATGACTATAAGACAAAATAACCGATGGGACAATGCAAAGTTTAATTTGAAAGCCAGCAATGATTTCGCCAATGAAAGAAGATTAGAATTTACACCCTATAACGCGGAAACTACTTTCTATGGAGGAAATGAATTTAGGTTCATAGACTTAAGGACAATTTCTTTACCTGGGTTTAATATTCAGAGTGTATCTGAAGTAGATAAGAAAATCATAGCTAGCACTCATATATTCAAGCCATTTAAAAGCAATATTTATACAACACCTGTAAACGAAGATATGAATGGACAATTTTTTCATGGCACGATAGAACCTGGAGCTACTGCCCTAAATGCTGATTATGTATATACTACCTTTAATTTAAATCTCAATGGCAAAGTAAATTATCCCATTTACATAGCAGGGGAGTTTAATGGATGGGCTGCTGATCCTAAAAACCTTTTGGTCTATGATGAAAAATCAGGCAACTATCAATATAGTCAATTTCTAAAGCAGGGAATTTACAATTTCACTTTCTTATCAAGTGAAGAGTCTCGAAAATTTGATATAGATAAATCATTTTTTTTAACAGGGAATGGATATGATGTTATTGTATATCAAAGAAACATTACCTTAAACTATGATCGAATAGTGGGTTATTTAAGAGTAAGTTTCAGTGTTGACTAATTCAGCTCCTAGTAGTTGATAATGTTTTGTTCTAGATAGCGGATTGACATTGGCCAAATCTATCATCCCAAAGCCTTTGTGTGCAAAAAAACCTATCCCACAATTAAATATAAACTCCTGAATTTCCGGTGGTGCATACAAAGTAAAAGGAAATGTATATCCCCTAACTTCATGTTTCAGGCCTTGATTATATAAAGTATAGATTCTAGAAAACTTCTTGCCTTGTGTCCTTATCTTTTCTAAATAATCATTATCTGGCACAATCTGAAATTTGTGATAATCTTTAATAGATTCCTTCTTCACACCACTACACTCTAATTTATCAATGATATTTTCAAACAGTATATCTGAAAATTCATTATTAAAAGGGCTGATAAACCGTTTGCTTTCTTCTTCTTCTTGAAATTTTGGTTTAAGAAGCACAATAGGTGAAATACAAATTACTTTAGTTGCGTTTTCAAAAGATGGCATTTCTTCTTTCTCTACGTATTCTGGCACTAGTGTGAGCTCTCCTACAACATAGGACTCCCTTTGAAATATTAATGTTAATAGATGATTTAAAAAATCCTCGTTAGGAGTTGCCAAAACTAAAGAAACTCTATTGGAGTTATATTGAAGGCCCTGTCTATTAACTCTTGTTAAACCCTTAAGACCTGAAAAAGAATATATTTCAAAATCTTTATAGAATTGCTCCCCATTATTCACCATCACACCCCTGATCATTTGAGAAAAGAGGTGCTGGTGGTGAAATGGTAATATTTTGCCCCTATTTTTCAATTTAAAAGTTATGCGTATCCTCATCAGCTTATGATTTTGTTAGCTAAATTTAGAGCAATAACTTAGTGTAGGTCTATATTGTTTTATTTATTTTAAAAAATATTCTAAGCCTAATAAACCAACCCCGACCCAAGGGTACGGGGTATCTATGGGCAATAATTTAATGATCGACTCAAGCGTCGGGGTGTCTAGCCAGGGGAACTAATATCCCTTAGGGATTAAACATTAAACCTAAAGTGCATTACATCTCCATCTTCAACAACATAATCCTTGCCTTCTACGGAGATTTTCCCTGCTTCTCTGCATCCATTTTCAGTTTTATATTGCTGATAATCAGGTATTTTAATTACTTCTGCTCTTATGAAACCTCGTTCAAAATCACCATGAATAACTCCTGCTGCCTGTGGTGCTTTCCAGCCCTTCCTGATGGTCCATGCTCTAACTTCTTTTTCACCCGCAGTGAAGTAGGTTATCAAATCGAGTAAAGAATAAGCTGTTTTTATCAGTTGAGACAAGCCAGATTCTTTAAGGCCATATTCATCCAAAAACATCTCCCTTTCTTCTTCGTCTAGTTCAGCAATTTGAGATTCCAAAGCAGCACAAACTACCACCACTTGTGCGCCTTCTTCTTTAGCTACTTTTCTGACTTTCTCTACCCATTGATTTCCAGTTGCAATAGAATCTTCATCTACATTAGTTGCATATATCACAGGCTTAGCCGTCAATAACTGTAAATCTTCTACCGCTATTTTATCCTCCTCTTCTATAGCTAAATTCCGAGCATTTTTTCCTTGCTCTAAATGACTTTTATATGCTTTTAAAGTCTCTAACTCTTTTTTAGCTTTAGCATCGCCAGATTTAGCTAACTTCTCTACTTTACTAATTTTTTTCTCAACAGATTCAAGGTCTTTAAATTGTAATTCAGTATCTATAACATCCTTGTCTTCAATTGGATCTACTTTACCAGCCACATGGACAATGTTCTCATCTTCAAAACACCTGACCACATGGACAATGGCATCTACTTCTCTAATATTGGCTAAAAATTTATTCCCTAAACCTTCACCTTTACTAGCCCCTTTTACAAGCCCAGCTATATCCACAAATTCTATCACAGTTGGCAAAACTTTTTCTGGAGTTACCAAATCCGACAAAATTCCTAATCTATCATCAGGAACAGAAATAACACCTACATTAGGCTCAATCGTACAAAACGGAAAATTTGCAGCCGCTGCTTTTGCACTTGATAATGCATTAAAAAGTGTAGATTTACCTACATTTGGAAATCCGACTATCCCACATTTTAATCCCATAAGTCCTTTAAAATCAATATTTAAGTTTGAAAAATTCTATATTCTTTGAATCCACTATATACTTCTTTAGAAGTTACCCTAATAATCGTATAAACAGGAATCGCTGCAATCATTCCTCCAATAGACCCAATAGCAGCGCCCGCAAAGATAATGATAAATATTTCCAAGGGATGGGCTTTCACACTCTTTGAGAAAATAAGGGGTTGTAATACAACATTATCTGTCACTTGCACCACTCCAAAAACAGCAGCTATCTTTACGATTAGGATAATTGCTTCTTGATTGAAATCAAAACTACCCATTGTGGACAAACCCACTACAATCCCAAAACTAGCGCCTAGTAATGGCCCTAAGTAAGGTATAAGGTTAGCAAAAGCAGCAAATACGGCAATTGTCAGTGCATATTTAACGCCAAAAATGGTAAGGCCTATAGAGGCTATGCTAAAAATAGAGAGCATTTGGAAAAGTAAGCCCAACAGATAATTACTCAACAGTTTCTCGGTTTTAAACATAGCTGCAATAAATACCTCAAAATACTGATTTGGAATAGCTGAAATAATAGTTTTTCTTAATATCCCACTTTCATATAACAAGAAAAAAGTAATAAAACTTACCGCTAACAGACCAACAAAAAAGCTACCAGTAGCACTTAAAAATCTATTGATTATTCCTGCAATATCTACTTCGTCAAATTTCTTGATTATTTCTGTCTTCAACGAATCTACTAAAAAGCCCTCTTTGTTTTCTACTACTTCATTGGAAATTAATACTTCCTCTAAAGATGCTATGGGCTTAGAAACACTGTTATAGATATTGTCAAAATCTAAAGAAGTAATTACCTGAATCTGTTCGGAAAACAATGGGATAAACAGAAGAACGAAAGAACTGATCAAGGTAATTAAAAGGAAAAACGAAAACAATACCGCAATAGCTCTAGGAATCCTTCTACCAAAGACCTGAATCCTACCTATAAAATTAACTAATGGCCTCAATAAGGTTGTTAAAGTAAGTGATATGACTAGGTAGATGAAAATATTTGAAAAGTACCATGCGGAAAATACTAGTAGTATTACTGAAGCACATATAGCAAGAAAAAACCTATTCTTCATTACTCCTCATTTTTATTCATTGGACATATATAAAATTACGAAAACAAAAAAGTCCTGACGATTAAGTCAAGACTTTAAATCTATGTCTTTCCTAATAATTCTAATCCCACTTCAATTCAGTATCAGTTGAGTTGCTACTCACCGAATCATTTTCATAAGCTCTTTCAAACTGATCAAAATCTACATCAGGCATTAATTCGGTTTTTACATGATTCACCGTTTCATTCAATGCTTCAATAAATTTATTAAAATCCTCTTTGTAAAGAAAGATTTTGTGTTTTTCGTAAACGAACCCATCTTCTTTGTGTTTCCTCTTACTTTCAGTAATGGTCAGGTAGTAGTCATTCGATCTTGTTGACTTAATATCGAAGAAGTAAGTTCTCTTTCCTGCCCTTACCCTTTCGGAGTAAATCTCGTCTCTTCCTTTGTTGTTTTCTTCCACTATAGTGTCGTTTTTTGCTTGATTAAGACCTAAATCTATTAAAATTGACGGAATATAACATGATTTAACTTATAAATTCGTTTCATTTTAATGTTATTTATTCAACCAAAAATAGAATATTCACATAAATTACTTGTTTCAATGTCGTTTGCTTAGTTTTGAACGTATAACGTTAAATGCTTTTCATTAAAAGATTTGACATTGAAAGGATATTAGTAGCTTAAACATTCTATGAAATTAAATTTAGAGGAGGCAAAAAAATTTAGCTCATTGGAGCTACTAGCGAAGCAAATGGTAGATGGCTCTATTACAGGCCTTCACAAATCCCCCTATCACGGTTTTTCTGTTGAGTTTGCTGAACATAGACTTTATAATTTCGGAGAAAGCACAAAGCACATTGACTGGAAAGTATATGCAAGGACTGATAGATTATATACCAAACAGTACGAAGAAGAAACTAACCTACGCTGTTATTTACTTTTAGATCAGTCTTCTTCTATGCATTATCCGTCACCTGATAAAGAAAAATTGGTATTCTCCTCATTTTCTGCGGCGGCTATTGCCTATATGCTACAAAAACAAAGAGATGCGGTGAGCCTTATTTCATTTACAGATGAGATTCAGTTTGAAACTGCTGTTAAGTCTACTGCCTCTCACACCAGAAAGATCTTTGATACTTTAGAAACCATCATTGCTACTGATAGCAAGGAAGAGAAAACCGACGTAACCAAAGTAATCCATCAAATTGCTGAAAAAATACATAAAAGATCTTTGGTTATCCTTTTCACAGACATGTTCCAGCCTGGTAAAGATGTCAATCAAATTTTTGAAAGCCTACAGCACTTAAAACATAATCAACATGAAGTATTGTTATTTCATGTAACTGATCATGATACAGAATTAAACTTCAATTTTGAAGACAGACCCTACAAGTTTATTGATTTGGAGAGTAACCATGTTTTGAAATTAACCCCAACCGAATACAAAAAAACTTATGAGGAAGAAATGAAAAGGTTTTATTCTGCTGTAAAATTAAAAGCAGGACACTTGAAAATAGATTTCGTATCTGCGGACATCAAAGATGATTTTAGTAAAATTCTTACTTCTTTCCTTATTAAAAGGAGCAAAATGAAATAGTTAAGTAGTTATATTAACCACTTAACTATTTATTGATCTATTCAGCATGCATCCATTCTTTCTTACCAGAAAGAACTTCTTCAGTTTCTACGTTATCAGGATCATCTACACAGCAATCTACTGGGCAGACAGCCGCGCACTGTGGTTCTTCATGAAAACCAGTACACTCTGTACATTTTCCTGTTACAATATAATAGAACTCATCTGAGACTGGAGTTTGCTCTGCAAGGGAATCTACTACAGTACCATCTTCTAATTTTACTTCTCCTTCTAAACTGGTGCCTCCACCCCATGTCCATTCTACTCCACCTTCATAGATAGCTGTATTTGGGCATTCAGGTTCACATGCACCACAATTGATGCATTCGTCAGTTATCATTATTGCCATAAAGCTCTTTTTTTCAACTTAATATTAAACTATTAATCAATCGTTCGACAAAATTATAAACAATATGTAATTATTAACAATAAGTTTGCATACAAGTTTCCATAACCTACAATTTTTATGACTTTTCAAAAAAGATTAAGCGCATTTATCAAATTAGGGAATCAACTTCGGCAAGTATCTGAAGAGGACTTATCCAATTTGGCAATTTCTGCCAAATCTCAAAATGGTTGGTTCGTTGAAAGCGAAATCAAAAGGGCCTTATCAGGCATTATTTCTATGCTAGCTCCAGACCAGTTAAAATCTTGGACTCAAAAGTATGACCTAAATAATGATACTCCTTTTAAAGTAGGGGTAGTTATGGCTGGTAATATTCCTTTCGTAGGTTTCCATGACTTGTTGGCCGTATTGATCTCAGGTCATGAACTACATGCAAAGCTAAGTTCACAAGATGCTTTACTAATGAAATTCATCATTAATAAGTTATTGGAAATAGAGCCTGATTTCAAAATTTCATTTCCAGAGCGCTTAACTGACATAGATGCAGTCATAGCAACTGGCAGTGATAATTCTGCGCGCTATTTTGACTACTACTTTCAAAAGATCCCAAACCTTATCAGAAAAAACAGAACTTCAATCGCCGTACTAACAGGTAACGAAACTGAAGAGGATTTCAAAAAATTAGGACTAGACATTTTTAGTTATTTTGGACTAGGTTGCAGAAATGTGTCAAAAATATATACTCCACAAGGATTCGATTTAACAAAAATGCTAGATGCATTTGAAATATACAATGAAAGAGGAAACCATCACAAATACAGGAACAACTATGACTATAACAAATCGATTTTCTTAGTCAATAATGTTTCTCATTTAGACAATGGTTTTCTACTTCTTCAAGAAAACAATGCATTGGTCTCCCCTATTTCAGTACTATTTAAAGAATCGTACGATACTTTATCCAATTGCTATACTAAATTAACTGCAATAGAAGATAAAATACAGTGCATTGTAAACGGGGACAATAAATTGAACCCTAGTGAAAACAATGTCTCATTTGGAGAGTCACAGTTCCCCAAGGTATGGGATTATGCAGACCAAGTAGATACTTTAGTCTTCTTAAGTAGGTTAAAAGAGTGAAATATCATAGATTAATTGTAAACTATAGCATATTTTGAGTCCATTCAAATTGAATTATCCCTTTTTTACTTACTTTTGAATAACTCCACGTATTTTTTTATAAATAACGAACAAAAAAGCAAATTATAATGAGTAACGATTTCTTTGGAATTGAGAAGACTTTAAAAACTCCATTGGGGGAACACAAATATTTTAGTCTAAAAGATCTGGCAGAAAAAAAGCCCGAGGTTAAAAAACTACCTTATTCAATCAGGATTTTATTAGAAAATGCTGTGAGAAATTATGATGGGTTTGCCGTAACCGAAGAGCATTTAAATACATTATTAGATTGGAAAAGTACTGCTGGTGATAAAGACATACCTTATACACCTGCAAGAGTGCTGATGCAGGATTTCACAGGTGTCCCAGCCGTTGTAGATATTGCTTCTCTTAGATCAGAGGTTGCTAGAAAAGGAAAAGACACTAATAAAACTAATCCGATAGTGCCTGCTGAAATGGTTATTGATCATTCCGTAATGATTGAATATTTCGGTACGCAGAATGCTTATCAGAAAAACGTTGATTTGGAGTACCAAAGAAATGAAGAAAGATATAAGCTTCTAAAATGGGGTCAGCAAGCTTTTGATAATTTCACAGTAGTACCTCCGGGAATGGGTATCTGCCACCAAGTAAACATTGAAAACCTTGCGAAAGTGGTTATACCAAGAGATGGTTACTTACTACCTGATACGTTAGTTGGAACAGACTCACATACACCTATGGTAAATGGTCTTGGTGTATTAGGATGGGGAGTTGGTGGAATAGAAGCTGAAGCAGCCATGCTAGGTCAGCCTATTTATATGATCCTTCCAGAAGTAATTGGTTTAAAATTAACTGGTGAATTACCTGAAGGAGCCACTGCTACCGATTTAGTACTTACCATCGTAAGATTATTAAGAGATTATGGAGTAGTGGGTAAAATTGTAGAAGTATTTGGCCCTGCATTAGCTAACCTTGCTATTCCTGATAGAGCTACTATTTCCAACATGTCTCCTGAATTTGGCTGTACTGATACTCACTGGCCTGTAGATGAGCAAACTCTTGCTTATCTAAAGAAAACAAATAGAGGTGATGATCACATCGCCATGGTAGAAGCATATGCCAAAGAAAATTTACTTTGGAGAACTGATGACGACCAAGCTGAATACAACGATGTTTTAACGCTTGACTTAAGCACAGTAGAACCAACTATCTCTGGGCCTAAAAGACCACAAGATAAAATTTTATTGAGAGAAGCTAAGGATTCTATCATCAATTTATTAAAAGATAATTACAGCAGAGATTATATCCCTGTGGCTGACAGAGGATGGGCAAATGATCCTGCAGTTGCTACTGCTCCTGCTAACAATAAAATTAAAAGTATCCCTATTAAAAAAGGAGACTTAGAATACAATTTAACTGATGGTGCTGTGGTAATGGCTGCCATCACATCTTGTACTAATACCTCAAATCCTAGTGTTATGTTAGGAGCAGGTTTAGTTGCCAAAAATGCTGTAGAAAAAGGTTTAGATATTAAACCTTGGGTCAAAACATCATTGGCCCCAGGGTCAAGGGTAGTTACTGAGTATTTAAACAATGCTAATTTAATGCCCTATTTTGAAGCGCTTAAGTTTCATGTAGTTGGATACGGATGCACCACTTGTATAGGTAATGCAGGAGACATGATTAAAGAGGTACAGGAAGCTGTTATAGAAAATGATCTAGTTGCTTGTTCCGCTTTATCTGGTAACAGAAACTTTGAGGCTAGAATTCACCCAAGTATCAAAATGAATTTCTTAGCTTCCCCTATGCTGGTAGTTGCTTATGCTATAGCAGGAAGAATGGACTTTGACATGAATAATGAGCCACTAGGTTTAGACCCTAATGGTGACCCAGTATTCTTAAAAGATATTTGGCCTTCACAAGCTGAAATCAATGAGATCATGGATAAAGTGGTCACTGCAGAAGATTACAAGAAAACATATGCTTCTGTATTTGATGGAGATGAGGCTTGGCAGTCTCTTAATGCACCAAAAGGAAGTATTTATGACTGGGATGACAAGTCAACTTACATTCAAGAAGCTCCTTTCTTTAAAGACATATCAGAAGAAGCTCCTGAACCAATTGACATCAAAGGAGCAAAAGTATTACTACAGTTAGGCGACATGATTACAACAGATCATATATCCCCTGCTGGGAAATTCTTACCCGAACATCCTGCTGGAAAATACTTAAGCGAAAATGGGATAGCTCAAAAAGACTTTAATTCATATGGGTCAAGGCGAGGTAATCATGAAGTGATGATGAGAGGTACGTTTGCCAATGTAAGAATTAAAAACAAACTAGCCTCTAGAGAGGGAGGTTGGACTACATACCACCCTTCTGGTGAAGAAATGCCTGTTTATGATGCATCTATGAAGTATCAAGATGCTGGAACTCCGCTAATAGTGATAGGAGGTAAAGAATATGGGTCTGGTTCTTCTAGAGACTGGGCGGCTAAAGGAACTACCCTTTTAGGGGTGAAAGCAGTTATCACAGAAAGTTTTGAAAGGATTCACCGTTCTAATTTAGTTGGCATGGGTGTTTTGCCTATGGTATTTATGGAAGGTGAGAATCAAGAGACTTTAGGCCTTACAGGTAATGAGTCTTATGATATCTTGGGTATCAATTCTGATTTAACCCCTGGTAAGATTGTAGATGTAACGGCCACAGCTCCTGACGGAAGCAAAAAATCCTTCAAATCTAAATTAAGATTAGATTCAGGTGTAGATGTTGAATATTACAAGCACGGAGGAATTTTAAATTACGTATTAAGAAATTTCTTGAAAGATTAATTGACAAGAATCTAATGTTTAAAAAGCACTCTGTTCAATGAACAGAGTGCTTTTTTTATTAAGTAACTGCATTGTCCATCAAAAAATGAACCAACCCAGACCCAGTGTCTCTGCTGAGAAAGCTACAGCGCTCGCAGAAGGGTACGGGGTATCTATGGTAATCATTTAATGATAGACTCAAGAGTCGGGGTGCCCGGCCAGGGGAATTAATATCCCTTAGGGATTAAATTTTTAATCAAAATAGTCTTCTTAAATATTCATTTAATATATATTTGATTTTTAATGATTGTTTTCAATATGGCGTATTCCTTAACTTTCATTTAAGACAGAAAGCAGTCAAACAGAGCATATATTTAAATGTTAGAAGCTAATACAAAGCGACTTCAAGCAGAAATGGATCTTGTCAAACGATTAATTGACAAGGATAGCGATGCCTTGGCATTTTTATATGACAATTACTCTGCGACACTTTTAGGTGTAATTATCAGATTAGTAAATAATCAAGACTTAGCTGAAGAAGTTCTTCAAGATACATTTTTAAAAATCTGGTCTAAGATAGATTCTTATAATGAACAAAAAGGACGGCTTTATACTTGGATGCACAAAATAGCTAGAAACCTTGCTTTAGATAAAATCAGATCCAAAGAGTTTGTTAAAATGGGTATAACAGACACAATAACAGATAATATCAAGTCATCCTCGGAGTTTCAGGTAGACAACCAGTTGAATAAAATATTCTCAGAGGATCTACTAAAACATTTAAACGATGATCAAGCATTTATCATTAGATTAATGTATTTCCAAGGTTATACAGGTGAAGATGTTTCAAAAAAGCATAGTATTCCATTAGGCACTGTTAAATCTAGAGTGAGAGCTGCTCTAAAAAAATTAAGAATTGTATATGGTATAAAATTAAAAAGTAATGATGAATCTTTTTGATAAATAATGAACGTATTTAATAAATATAGAAACAAATTTTGAAAATCAAGGATTACATAGAATCTGGAATACTTGAGGAATTCTGTATGGGAGTCCTCGATGAGAAAAGTGAGCAGAAAATAATACTCCTAGCTCAAAAGTATCCTATTATTCAACGTGAAATTGATAGTATTCAAGAAACCCTTTATCAATTTGACAAAAGAAATGCTATTCAACCTTCTATAAATATTAAAGAAAATCTATTATCAAAAATCACTGAGAAGAAAGCCACTCCAGTTGCTGAATTAACAAAAGAGATCAAACCCAATATTGAAAAGCAGGTACCATTAAGGAAAATTAAGGTTTTAAGGTATATTGCAGCAGCAGCAATTACTGCTTTCTTATTTACCGCTGCTCTATCAATTTATATAAACAATCAGCTAGTAGAATTGAAAGCCGAAAATGCCTCTTTAAAAGCTGATTTGACAGAATCTAATGAGTTATTTGCTTCCTTACAAACTAAATATTTAGATTACTCTAATATTACCCAAGCAAAAGATTATAAACAAATTTCTTTGGAAGGCCTTGGTGAGCACACTGATTCATTTGCATATGTGTTTAGAGGCAAAGAATCTATTTATGTATCTATAGCAAACCTCCCTAAACCTGCACCTAATAAACAATACCAGTTTTGGGCGATTATAGACGGTGCTCCTGTAAGCATTGGGTTAATAGACCCTTCTGTGAAAAGTAATGAATTGAGTGAACTGAATAACGTTCCAAATGCTACTGCATTTGCCATATCCTTGGAAGACATAGGAGGAAAAGCATCCCCTACTTCAGATCAAATTCATGTTTTTGGAAATGTTATTTAAATAAGTCTAACTAAAAGAAATGAACCAACCCAGACCCAAGGGCACGGGATATCTATAGGCAATAATTTAATGATCGACTCAAGAGTCGGGGTGTCCAGCTAGGGGAATTAATATCCCTTAGGGATTAAAAAAGTCAAATTAAGGACTACTATTCGCCTCATTGATTAACTATTTGGCATCAACAACCGCGTAGTTCAATTTATTCGTTATTTTCTTACAAACATTGATCTGATGAGTATCCAAAGTACATAGAACATCAATCTTATCTTCAGGGTATTGAAGTTTAAGTTTTTCATATTCTATATCAGTGCCATAATTATATTCACATAAAACACCATTATACCATAAATATATCTTACTGTTCATAGTTTTAAGTTTTTAAGTCATTCTACATAGTCTAGTGTAAATTTTAAAACCAGTAATAGATCCTACCCCACTGCTATCACCATAAATTAATCCTTATGCTACTTCCGTTCTAACGTTATTTAAATTGTCAGTAATCTTTTTACAAAGAGAGATTTTAACTTGATCCATTTTATATAATATTGTAATCTTATCTTCAGCATAATAAATAATAACCTGATCCAACTCCTCTTGGGAGCCATAACTATATTCATTCAAGACTTCATTATACCACAAAAAAATATTATTTTCCATCCGCTTTTAATTCTGTTTCTAATCATTTTAAAATAGATGCATTAAACCAAGAAACATTAAAATAAAATTTAAAAATTACATTTCAATTATTACTATTACCACTATTAAAGAAAAAACCCTATTGATTTAATCCAAAAAAAACTTACTATATACCAATAACGTTCCAAATATATGATTTAGTTGCGTTGTTTAACTTTTTATCCATCTATTAATGGAAAAGTTAAACAAAAAGTAACCACTTAAACAGTAAATAAAATAATATATTAATGACTTCTGAGAAAATAGATATTCTTTTTCACACCTTTAGGAAGGTTCGCTTAATAATTTAGCGGGGTGTCAGGCGATTGGCCGCAGTCGGGTTTAAAGTGGGATTTGCCCAAAAGCAGTTTTTTTAAACTATCATTATGCATTAGACTTTTAAGAGAAAATCATAAATAACTGTTAGATAGTTCCTTAAATTTTGCAACGCAAGCTTAGTCCCCATTATGGCAAGTAGGAAATTAGAAATGAACCAACCCCGACCCAAGGGTACGGGGTATCTATGGGCAATAATTTAATGATCGACTCAAGAGTCGGGGCGCCCGGCCAGGGGAATTAATATCCCTTAGGGATTCAATTGCATAAATCAAGTTTAATGAGACTTACCGAAAAACAACAATGAACTCAGTTCTATATTCTCCTGTAAAAGAAAACTGTATTATTTTAATATAGATAATTATGTTATTAATTTTATCAGTCAAACCTAATTATTTTTTTAAACATTATTAAAACATGAAAAATCTAACCTTAATAGCATGTACGGTCATTTTATTGGCTGCATGTAACGGTAAAAACACCAAAGAAAAAAAAGATACAGAAACAACTACTAAAAAAGACAACAACCCTATTACCATTACCAAAGCCCCCCTTTCTCCACCATATGAAGATGCTGTCTTAACTTTAAAGGAACCTTTTCATGAAAAAGTACCTGCGGATAGCGTTTACTTTGATTTCGTGGTATCAAGTTATGATTTAGGTGTACAGACTGAAGATGCTACATCTAGAGGGATTGCCAATTCTGGTAAGGGCCAACACATCCATTTGATTGTTAATAATGGGCCGTATTCTGCTCATTATGACCCTACTTTTAAAAAAGCAATGGAACCTGGCAATTATACCATATTGGCTTTCTTATCCAGATCATATCATGAAAGTGTAAAGAACACCAATGCTTTTATTACCACCCAGTTAACCGTAGGTAACGTACCAAGAGAAGATGTAGACTTTTCGCAAAAACATTTATTTTATAGTAGACCTAAAGGAACTTACAAAGGAGATGACACAAAGAAACTCATGCTCGATTTCTACCTCCTAAACACAGAATTAGCTAGTGACGGAAATAAAGTTAAAGCAACTATTAATGGAAAAGAATTCTTGATTGACGAATGGGCTCCTTTTTACATTGAAAATGCACCACTAGGAGAACTAACTGTTTCATTGGAATTAATAGATAAAGATGGGAATTACATAGAAGGGCCTTTTAACAAAGTAACTAGGAAAGTAACTCTAGCTGCTGAATAAAATATCTATTTTATCCAATTTTATGCATAAAAAAGCATCTTTAAATTAATCAAGATGCTTTTTTATTTATTAGTATTTAATCTAAATGAACCAACCCCGACCCAAGGGTACGGGGTATCTATGGGCAATAATTTAATGATCGACTCAAGAGTCGGGGCGCCCAGCCAGGGGAATTAATATCCCTTAGGGATTCAAATTCTTGCTAGTAGCAGACTTCATTGACCAAGCAGTTAATATGTCTTTATCAAAAAGCTCAGATCCTGGATTAGAAGTTTTACTAACTTGATTCAACCATTTCTCTTGCTGCGGGCTCAAGTATCGTTTCCCAGACTGACCACTACCGAGTGCACTATTAATTTTAGTCTTCTGGATTTCTGTCAATGGAATATATTTATAAGCAGTCTTCTGCAAATAAAATAAATGATCCCTATCGGAATACCGATACGATTGTCCATTTCCTATAGGGGAACAGCTTGCCTTGTCTGCATACTCATCCAATAAATTCTCGCTTATAAATCGTTCATCATATTTCACTTTTACTACTTCATACCCATTTAAGAACCCTGCTTTAGTAGATAAAACACCTTCCACTTTTCCCAAATGTTTCTCTCCACTCCAAAAGCAATACATTTTAAAGTATTTCTCTTTTACATTGTTGTTGTCTACTGCAGCAAGCTCCTCTCCTAATAATTTCATATACTCAGGTAAGGTTTTATCTCTCTGTTTTAAAGCCGAAGACATCGCTTTATATAAACCTAACGAGGAATAATTACCAGCAACTCGTGGAACAATATCCCAACCATTGTCACTTACAATTCTAACCACAGGATTATTCCAACTTGGCTCTTTAAATTTCTTTAAAATTTCTCTGTCCTTTCCTCCTTTATTGTTATAAATTGCTAATGGAATAAATGAGTTTTCAATGGCTTCGACCATTAACGGATGAGTCAAAACATTATGTCCGTAATTTCTACAGGTAGCACAGCCTGGGATTTCCTGAAACAGTATTAGTATGGCTTTTCCCTGATCATGAGCCAATTTTACAGCTTGGTCATAATCCCTATACCAACTAACTTTTCCTAACTCCTCACTTTGGTTGTCAGGATTAGTTCTCTTTTGTGCTGAAGTATCTAAAGCAAAGATCGACGTTAATAAGAAAACAAAAATTTGTAAAAAAACAGTTTTTACTACTAAGTGGGGGTTTCTTTTCATAATAATTATCCTACATTAAAATAAAAATGAGTCTATCTCATTCAATTAAAGAGTTCTAGTGTTCTACACACAAAAACTTTAAAATGTTCCATTGTAAATTATAAAATACCTAAACAGTCGTGCTGCTTTCATTTGACATCTTCACAAATCTGGTTAAATGACATAATTAATTTCAATCCCAAAAACATAAAAATTTCTCAATTGTACCCACCGTATCTTGTAATAAAAAGACACAATTACTTATTGAAACGATAATCTCTTAATAAATCTATCAAGAATGAAATACTTCCAACTCACCAATATGCTGAACGCGATTCAATCATACCAAATAAATTTATCTTCTGACACTTCCGAAGCGATTTTTTTAGCTGACTTATTTTTCTCAGGTGGATTTTTTTTCCAACTCAATCTTATCCCATTTCTGGGATCATCTATAAATTTTTTAACCCTCTTACTGATAGTCATCCAATCATTATCTTCTCCTTTTTTCACAAAAAGCTTATAATTTACTTTTCTTCCTAAATAATTATTATGAAAATCCATGTACTTATCTTGAGGCCTATTACTACCTCTAACTCCTTGAATAAACTCAACACCGCCCATAATAAACCATGCTCCTCCCCGCCCTAAATACTTCTTCAAAAGCACGCTGACATAAACATGCCTAAATGCATCACCTCGTTGGCCAGCATTTGTGCTATCTGGATAGTATTTCTCTGCCATTTGTTCAGCAATTCGTTTTGCCCTTAAAACTTGTACAACTCCATATCCGCCTGAAGAAAAAGTGGTTCCCAACACCAATACCCCCACAACTGGTAAGCATTCACCATCTCTTACATCATCATGATTGCCTAGGTCATCTAACCGATCATTTTCAGTAATAAAATTTCTGTTACTATCCTCTGCTATTACCTTGAAACCAACGACTATTTGCATACAAATAAAAACAAGAACAAACCTCATTGCTCGTTAAATATTGGTTTCATAAAAGAGCGTTCATAACTTATAATACATCTAGTTTTCTTCGCATATTCATAAGCATCCAAACAATCTTGATCTTTCATACTATCGATTCTATATTGCTCATAATCTGCTAAAGATTCAAAACTGAATAATGTTATAGCAATATTGTTCGGTCCTTCGTGTGGTAAAAAATAACCATGATGCTCCCCTCCAAATCGCTCTACTAAAGGGATCCATTTCTTGGCATAAATCACAAATTCCTCTAGTTTATAAGGATCAATCACATAATTCACATAACAGGTTATCATTTTATTTTTCTTTAATGAAAGAGTAATTTAGCTTAATAAGACAGATTACTGCAAATGAACCAAGCTTTAACCACCTTTAAATTTGAATAGAAATTTACTTCTAATGATCAATAGGAATCAGGTTTATACAATTTGATTGAAGTTAAGTTTAGGTTAAATATTCAGTCTTTGTTACATTTGTTTTATAGGTATTTAGTACCTACTGCACCTTAGAAATAACCCATATATGTATTTAATTTTTGATACAGAAACCACTGGACTGCCGAAAAGTTATTCGGCTCCCATAACCGACACTGATAACTGGCCTAGACTGGTACAATTAGCGTGGCAATTGCATGGCCCAAATGGTGAATTGATCAGCAACAAAAATTACATTATAAAACCAGTTGATTTCACCATTCCCTTTAATGCCGAGAAGATCCATGGCATCAGTACTAAAAGGGCTTTGGAAGAAGGACATGATCTAGCAAAAGTGCTGGAAATTTTCAAAGAAGATCTCTCTAAGACACAAGCCACCATTGGCCACAATGTCGAATTTGACAATAAGATTGTAGGTGCCGAGTATGTCCGTACTGATATAGAAAATAATCTTCAAGAAATTTTTGATATAGATACTTCTGAAGTTTCCATTCAATATTGTCAATTAGCTGGGGGGACTGGTGGCAGGTTAAAAAAACCAAAACTGATCGAACTTTACACCAAATTATTCGGTGTAGGATTTGAAGATGCTCATGATGCAGCATATGATGTAGATGCTACTTCTAAAGCTTTTTTTGGGTTAATTAAAGAAGGTGTAGTAGAACCACTGGACGGTACTCCTGTTGCAGAAATCACTTATGAAGCTCCTAAATTAGATGCTGCCAATTTCGCTAAGAAAGATAAAAAGGCTGGTGGTCAATTTAGTGGTAAAAAAGCCCAACTGAAGGATATAAAAACTCCTTTTAGCCACTTGCACCTGCATTCACAGTTCTCTATACTTCAAGCAACCCCTAATATTAAAGGGATCATTGCAAAGGCTAAGGAAGAAGAAATGCCTGCAGTTGCCATTACTGATTTTGGTAATATGTTTGGTGCCTTTCATTTTGTAAGGGAAGCACTAAAAAACGATATCAAACCGATAGTTGGTTGTGAATTTTTCATTTCAGAGGAGAGACTGAAACATAAATTCACAAAAGACGCTCCAGATAGAAGGAATAATCAGGTCTTATTAGCTAAGAACAAAGTTGGCTACCATAACCTGGCAAAATTAAGTTCTTTAGGATATGAGGAAGGACTCTATGGGTTATATCCTAGGATTGATAAAGAATTAGTCGTTCAGTACAAAGAAGGAGTTATTGCCCTTACTGGAGGATTAGCCTCTGAAATACCTGGTCTAATCCTAAATGTGGGTGAGACCCAAGCAGAAGAAGCCTTTCAATGGTGGCATAATGTATTTGGTGAAGATTTCTATGTAGAACTAATTCGCCATGGTCTGGATGAAGAAGATCATGTAAATGATGTCTTAGTTGATTTTGCTAGAAAGTATGGTGTCAAAATCATTGCGGCTAATGAAGTTTATTACCTCACCAAAGAAGACTCCGAAGCACATGATGTCCTACTATGTGTAAAAGAAGGTGAAATGAAATCTACCCCTATTGGTAGAGGCAGGGGGTTTAGGTATGGATTTGCCAACAATCAATATTTTTTCAAGTCTCAAGATGAGATGAAAAAATTATTTTTGGATATTCCTGAAGCATTAGAAAATATTAATGAATTAGTTGATAAAGTAGAGTCTTATAAATTAGAGCGTGATGTATTACTTCCTGCTTTTGATATCCCAGAAGAATTTAAGGATGCTAAAGATGAAGAAGATGGTGGAAAAAGAGGGGAAAATAATTTCTTACGACACCTTACCTATGAGGGTGCAAAAAAACGATATGATGAAATTACACCTGAAATCACAGAACGACTTGATTTTGAACTGAAAACAATCGCTAATTCAGGATACCCTGGTTATTTCTTGATTGTACAGGACTTTACTTCTGAAGCAAGGAATATGGGGGTAGCGGTGGGGCCAGGAAGAGGGTCCGCTGCAGGCTCAGTGGTTGCCTATTGTATTGGCATTACTAATGTAGACCCTATTGCCTATGATTTACTTTTTGAGCGTTTCCTGAATCCAGATAGAGTTTCATTACCTGATATTGATATAGATTTTGATGATGAAGGCCGTGAAAAAGTAATCAATTATGTAATAGATAAATACGGGAAAAATCAAGTAGCTCAGATCATTACTTATGGTACTATGGCTGCCAAATCATCCATTAGAGATGCTGGGCGAGTAATGGAGCTAAGTCTCCCAGACACCGATTCAATTGCTAAATTGATCCCAGAGCGACCCGGGACTTCTCTATCCAAAGCTTTTGATGAAGTAGAAGAACTTGAGTCTATAAGAAAAGGAAAAGACCTTAGGGCACAAGTAATCCAACAAGCTACTGTGTTAGAAGGGTCTGTGAGAAATACAGGGGTGCATGCGTGTGGTGTTATCATTACACCTGATGACATTACTAAATTTATCCCAGTAGCAACGGCCAAGGATTCTGACATGTTTGTCACACAATTTGACAACAGTGTGGTAGAAGATGCCGGCATGTTGAAAATGGACTTCTTAGGGCTAAAAACCCTTTCTATTATAAAGACAGCAATTGCCAATGTAAAAGAAAGGCATGGCATAGAAATTGACCCAGATCAGATTCCATTGGATGATCAAAAGACTTATGAACTTTATCAGAGAGGTGAAACAAATGGGACATTCCAATTTGAATCCCCGGGCATGCAAAAACACCTTAGAGCTTTAAGACCAGATAGGTTTGAAGATTTGATTGCAATGAATGCCTTGTATAGGCCCGGTCCTATGGAATATATTCCAAACTTTATTAAAAGAAAGCACGGTGAAGAACCTATCACTTATGACTTGGATGACATGGAGGGATATTTGGCTGAAACCTATGGAATTACGGTTTATCAAGAGCAGGTGATGCGCCTCTCCCAAAAGTTAGCAGGTTTTACAAAGGGTGAAGCTGATGTCTTAAGAAAAGCAATGGGTAAAAAAATCTTTGCTCTTCTAGAAAAGTTAAAACCACAATTTATTGAAGGAGGAAAAAAGAATGGTCATGATCCCAAGATTTTAGAAAAAGTATGGAAAGATTGGGAAGCATTTGCTGCCTATGCCTTTAACAAGTCTCATTCTACCTGTTATTCAGTAGTAGCCTATCATACGGCTTATTTAAAAGCAAATTACCCTGCCGAATACATGGCTGCAGTGCTAACGCACAATCAAAACAACATAGAAAAAGTTTCTTTCTTTATGGAAGAATGTAGGAACAGTCGTATTCCTGTACTTGGTCCCCATGTCAATGAATCTGGTGTCAATTTTAATGTAAATAAGGAAGGTGAAATTCGTTTTGGACTAGGAGCTATCAAAGGCACTGGTGATGCTGCTGTACATGCAATCATTGAAGAAAGAAATGAAAATGGAGATTTCACTGATTTCTTTGACTTTGCCAACCGTGTAAATTTAAGAACGGTTAATAAAAAAACGTTTGAAAGCCTTGCCATGTCAGGTGGGTTTGACTGTTTTGGCACTTATCACAGAAGACAGTATTTACACAAAGACAGCGCTGAGACTACGTTAATTGAGAAAGCGATTAAATACGCCAATAAACTACAAGCAGAAAGCGCTAGTGCCCAAGCATCGCTTTTTGGGGGCGATTCTGGTGTTGCCACACCAGTACCCAGTGTGCAAACAATGGAACCTTTTGGGGAAATTGAAAAGCTAAATATCGAAAAGGAAGTTGTGGGGTTATACATATCAGGTCACCCATTGGATCAATTCAGGTTTGAAATGGACAACTTTACAAATGCCAGTTTAGCTGACCTAAACGATCTTGCTGCCTTATCAAGGTTATCGGTTATTAAAATAGGAGGCATCGTATCTGCGGTACAACATAGAACTACTAAGAAAGGCAATCCATTTGGTGTCATCACTTTAGAAGACTATACAGACTCTTTCACGATGTACTTATTTTCTCAAGATTATATTAAATTCAAAGAATATTTTGTGCAAGGTTGGTTTCTTTATATGAAAGGGACTACTAAACCAAGATGGAATACAGAAGAATTAGAATTTAAAATAAGTGACATCGCCCCTCTTTCAGATATTAGAGAAAAATACACAAAAGGTATAGAGTTACAAATGCTACTTTCTGATATCAATGTACAATCTATTAATGAGTTACATCACCTGATGAGTGAGCACCCAGGAAATTGCAATCTAAAAATGAATGTCTCAATGCCTCATGAAAATAGAATGTTGAATTTGTCAATGCTATCAAGAAAAACTAAAATAGACCCTTCAGATGAATTCATTAAAAAATTAGATGAATTTGATAGTATAAACTATCGTGTTCTCACATAATATTATAAAACCTATAGACCTTGGCCTTCCCAGCCGAGATCTATTTTCCACCTAATTATACGATCCTTTGAGTACACCCAAAAATTGTAACCATTCAAAAAACTTGATATTTACCTTATAATTCCAGTGTATGATTCTCAATAGATAATAGTATATTACAATGAAAAATAATGTTTAGTTTCAATAAACATGAATGAAAACGCTAAGGCATTTACTAAACCTAGGAATCGACACAGGTCAAAGCAAAAAAGATAAAGCAAGAATATCAGCAATTAACATATTTGGCTTTGGGGTTTCTGGCCTACTGCTTGTATATGCAATATTCTTTATCATACAAGGAAACCAAAGAGGTGCGCTGATTATATTTGCTGTTATAGTAGTATGCCTGCTACCTCCTATTCTAAATTATTTTAATTATCAAAAAGCTGGCAGATATCTCCTTAATGTTAACTCTGCCCCAGCTATATACTATTATATATTCTTAATAGGCCCAGGCTTAGGAATAGAGTATTTTATGATTCTTACGTTTTCTTATCCATTCATTTTTCTAAAAAAAGAAGAAAAGTATTCAATTGTGTTTTTCTTTTTTTACAATTCTATTTTTCTATTACTAAGTGAATTCGTCCCTTTAACATTCATAGATCCTATAGCTATTGCTCCTGAAATAGCCTTATTCATTAAATTCTCCATCACTGTTATTTGCTGCATACATGCAGGTTTATTTTATTATCTATTCTATCAATCAATAGATTTAACAGAAAGTGAACTGATTAATGCTAAAAATGATGCCATCAAGGCCTCTAAGGCAAAACGTGATTTTATCGCCTCGATGAGTCATGAAATCCGAACACCTTTGAATGCTGTTGTTTCAATCTCTAAACTACTCTCAGAAGGAAATACAAATGACAATTCTGATTTGATTAATTCATTGAAGTTTTCTTCAGACCATCTCATGAATATAATTAATGACATATTGGATTTCAGTAAGTTAGAAGCTGGAAAAATCTCTTTGGACATGAATCCAATAGACCTGAAAAGGTTAATTTCAAATATCAAAAATGCTTATCATATTATCGCAAATGAAAAAAATATCTCCATAGAGTTAGATATTGATAAAACATTAAATAAAACCTACCTATTAGATGAATTACGATTTACCCAAATTATTGGGAATCTTATCAATAATGCTATCAAATTCACTCACGAAGGGTCTGTTAGAATTGTAATCAAAAAAATAAATTCAACTACAGACAAAGATCACATTGCGTTTTCAATTATTGATACTGGAATTGGTATCCCATCTGATCGGATAAATAGTATATTTTCTAGTTTTTCTCAGTTATCAAGTAGCATCACAAAAAAGTATGGCGGATCAGGTCTTGGTTTGAGCATTGTCACAGAATTATTGAAGCTTTTTGATTCTAGAATAATGGTACAATCAACACTTGGAAAAGGCTCAGAATTTACTTTTAAATTATTACTTGAACGAGTTCAGGTGAGTACTGAAAAAAATCTAAATAAAATTGTCCTAGATCTTAAAAATCAAAAAGTCCTTGTGGTAGAAGACTATCAAATCAATGCAATGGTGATCAAAAAGACCTTGAGCAAATGGGGACTTCAGGTAGATATAGCAGAATCAGGTAAAGAAGCAATCATTAAGTACCAAAAAAATCAGTATGATCTAGTTTTAATGGATATCCATATGCCTGAAATGGGAGGAATGGAAACTACAAAAAGAATCAAAAAACTCAAAAATTATCAGAATACCCCTATATATGCTTTATCTGCGGATATTACCATAAAAGAAGATCCTGATTTTAAAAACTGCTTTGAAGGATTTCTTAGTAAACCTCTGGAGCACAACAAGATAATATCAGTCTTAACCAAACATTTAAAAGTGATTTAGAAATGACCTAGCCCTGCCCCAAGGGTGGTCCCCAGCGGCTATCTAGGGTCTATCTGAATTTAAAAAAATGACAAAAACCTTTGTTTGAAGTGTTTTGAAGTACATTTATCCTTTTATATATATATTCAATACCTCGGTTTTTAAGGATTCTAGCAAAAAGTGAGATATTGGTGTTTTCTAAATTTAACCCGAATGATGCATTAGACTTTTAAGAGAAAATCCTAAATAGCTGTTAGATAGCTGCTTAAATTCTGATTTGCAACGCAGACATAGTCTCCATTAAGATGAGTAGGAAATGAGGATTTAAGTGACTAGATGACTGTTAGTTATAGTTTAGATCAAATTCCGAATCCAGATTACAGGTTTAACACTAGTAATCTTCTATTTTCGTGCATATTTAGTCCATTAAAGCATTTTATTGCAAATTTTAGACTTAACTTTGCGCTTCAATATGGATGCGATAAAAGACACCGATTTTAAATTTAATTTGCAATCGGGAAAATATACAGGGAAAGTAAGGGACGTATATGAATTCCCACACAAGATAGCAATTGTTGCAACAGACAGAATTTCCGCTTTTGACGTCATATTACCAAAGGCAATTCCTTTCAAAGGACAAGTTCTTAACCAAATAGCTACTATCTTCTTAAATCACACAAGAGATTTGGTACCCAACTGGTTAGAGTCTACACCTGAACCTAATTTATCAATAGGAAAAAAATGCAAACCATTTCCTGTAGAAATGGTTATCAGGGGCTATTTGTCAGGCCATTCATGGCGCGAATACAAAACAGGTAAACGGACAATATGTGGTGTTAATATGCCTGATGGAATGAAGGAGAATGATAAGTTTCCTTCTCCAATCATCACGCCTACAACCAAAGCCCATGAAGGACATGATGAAGATATCTCAAGAGAAGAAATTTTAAGAAATAAAGTAATAGCTGAAGATCAGTATATCCAATTAGAAAAATACACCAAACAATTATTTGAAGCTGGGAGTAAATATGCTGATGAACGAGGTTTAATTTTAGTTGATACAAAATATGAATTTGGAGAATTAGATGGCAAGATTTATCTAATAGATGAAATACATACACCTGATTCTTCTAGGTATTTTTATCAAAATACCTATGAACAACTTCAAAACGAAAACAAGCCTCAAAAACAGTTATCAAAAGAGTTTGTAAGACAATGGCTTATTGAAAATGGTTTTCAAGGAAAAACGGGTCAAAAGATACCTGAAATGACTAATGATTTGGTTATTTCCATTTCCGATCGTTATATTGAGCTTTTTGAAAAACTTACGGGAACAAACTTTGTAAAAGATCATTACGATGGGAAGTTACAGAGGATCAAAGATCAAATAAATAAATTAATATGAAGTCTACTACAAGTAAAGAAGAGAAATATTCGATGCTCAAAGTGGAAGAAGAAAAGTTAGACTCTTCTATCTCTCCCTTTATGAAGTCTGAATTTACCCAAATCCATGCTGAAGGGGTAAAAAACATCATTGTTGACTTGTCTGATGTAAAATATAGTGACTCTTCGGGATTGAGTGCCTTACTAGTTGGTAATAGAATTTTTAATGAAAACGGAGGCGTTTTTGTATTAGCTGGTGTTAGCGATCATGTAATGAAGTTACTTAAAATCAGCATGTTAGATAAAGTTCTAGAAATAATGCCTACTGTTGCTGAAGCGGTTGATGCTGTTTTACTTCATGAAGTAGAATCTGAGCTAAATAATGAAGCCGAAGAATAATTTATCCATTGGCATTTGAACTTAAAATATTAGGTTCCAACTCTGCAGCCTTCGCTCATAATCGAAACCACACATCGCAATTTTTGCGTGTTCAAAATACTTATTTTTTGATAGATTGTGGCGAAGGAACTCAGCTGTTGTTGAAAAAGAACAAAGTCAAACTCAGTAAGATCAATAATATTGTCATAAGTCATTTGCATGGCGATCATTACTACGGATTGATAGGGCTTTTATCTACGCTTCACTTGTTTGGAAGAAAAACAAAGCTCCGCTTATTTGGCCCTCCAGGACTCAAAGAGATCATTTCGATACAACTTAAGTACTCTACAACAACACTATCTTATGATATAGAGTTTACAGAATGGATTCCAGGAGAAAGTCAAGAAATTTATGAAGATCAACACATTACAGTAACTACTTTTCCATTAAATCACAGGATACCGTGTTCAGGTTTTTTATTTAGAGAAAAACCTAAAAAAAGGAGAATAAACAAACGCTTAGTAACCAAAATATTGACACCTCTTCAAATCAATGAGTTGAAAAATAAACGTGATGTTTATGACATGAGTGGAAAACTACTGTATGAATGGAAAACAGCTACCTTACCCCCTTACTCTTCTCATGCTTATGCTTTTTGTTCTGACACTAAATACATTCCTGAGCTTTCCGAATTATTAAACAATGTGAATTTGATCTATCACGAGGCAACTTTCACAGAAGACATGTCTGAGCGTGCAGCACTAACGTACCATTCAACAGCTAAACAAGCAGCAGAACTTGCTAAAAATGCAAACGTAGGCAAACTTATTCTAGGACATTTTTCAACACGTTTCAAAGACCTCAACCCTATTTTAGAAGAAGCAAGGACTGTTTTCGAGAATAGCGAATTAGCGATAGAAGGTGCAGTTTTTAACACCTAAATTTAATGGAACAAAAAAAAAAGAAATCTTTTTGTAATACTTACAAGTCTATTTATTACCAATGCAATATTAGCTGAATTAATAGGTGTAAAGATTTTTTCTTTAGAAAGGTCTTTTGGATTTTCTCCTGCTAACTTAAACATAATTGGAGACCATATTTTAGATTTCAATTTAACTGCAGGAGTAATGATCTGGCCAGTAGTATTTATCACTACTGACATTATCAACGAGTATTTTGGGACTAAAGGAGTAAAGAGAATCACTACGATCACCATTATTTTGATCGCCTATTGCTTTTTAATCATCTCTCTTACTATATGGTTGACTCCAGCTGATTTTTGGTTAGATGTTAATAAAGTAGAAGGAAGTACATTCAATATTAACTATGCATTTTCAAGAATCTTTGGTCAAGGCATAGGTATTATCGTTGGTTCACTAGTTGCCTTTTTAATTGGTCAACTTTTAGACGCTTTAGTCTTTGCCAAATTAAAAAGGTTAACAGGACATAAAATGATCTGGTTAAGAGCTACAGGATCTACTTTAATCTCTCAGTTCGTAGATAGCTTTGTAGTTCTATATGTTGCTTTTTACCTTATGTCACCCGAAACATTCAGATGGCCACTAGATCAGGTAGCTGCTGTAGGAAGTATTAATTACATCTACAAATTTGCTGTTGCAATCTCCTTAACCCCACTAGTCTATTTAGGCCATTTCTTGATAGATAAATATCTAGGCAAAGAAAATGCAAAGAAATTAAAAGATGAAGCTATTGCGCAGGGTTAATTAACAGGCAATGCCGAGTTTGAAACAGGTTGACCATCAATAAGTACTTTCTTCTCCAAAAAGCCTTCTGCAACAAATCTGTATTTATCTAATATAGAAACTACTGCATTTCTTATGTTTCTATCATTATCAAATCTAATACTTCCATATTGATTAGTCGCATAGCCTTGCCAGATAGATTTACGTTGTTTTCTATCATAAAGCTGGATCACTAAAGTGCCATCTTTAAAGGAAAAATCCTCCTTTTGATATATCTCTTTTTCTCTTGTTTGATGAAGTGCCCAGTTCTCTATATCTGGTTGGCTATACCCTTTAAATCTTAGGCTATCAAAAAACATTCTATAAGAAATAAGTAAATGTGGTTTCTTGGTAGTTCGCTTATAACCTAAAACCCGCATTCTCCAATCAATTGTACGTTCAATTACTGCATTATTCATTGAAGAATCACCATCTACCACTGGCAAATCAAATAAGTTATAAGTTTTATACTTTGTGAAATTTCCTTTGTAACTGTAATCATATTCAACTGGTAATTCTCTGTAGCCAAAACAGGACGATAATACTACAACAAGTGTGAATATTAATAGGTGAGTGATTTTCATACTTCAATATTTCTTCTGTCAGTAAATCTTGAATGGATGATTCTTAATTTGCCTTTTGATTTAAAAGCTTTTGATAAGCAAAGAAAACACAAGTTTAAATAAGAATTCTAAAAGGCTGAAACTACATAAGTATCAACACTATCTTAATCCATCCAAGGAAGATAATAAAAAATGTATCATTTTTTTACAAAAAACAGAATAAATACAATATTGATTTTAAAGGTGACATATTTCACATCACATTTTAATCAATTTTTAGATGATCATCAATTTCAAAAAAAAGCTTCATTTAATTTACTAGTAATAACGGAATTCTCAATGGATGGATGGTTTAATGAAATTTATAAAACCAGCTCAACAATTGATATCCAACTAGTCAAGCTAGATTAACTTACGAAAACAAATTAATAGAGAAATACACAATGACCTAAAGTTTTATGTATTTCTCTTTAATGGGGACCTCTAAAAAATCGATTTGAAATTTACTGTGAAATAATAGCGCCATCTTCTAATTTCACAACTCTGGAGCCGAAAGTGGAATTTCGTTCAGAATGTGTTACTTGGATGATCGTCATTCCTTCTTTATTAAGATCTTTGAAAAGCTTCATGATCTCATCTCCTTGTTCTGTATGCAGATTTCCTGTAGGTTCATCCGCCAACAATAATTTAGGCCTTCCTATAATAGCCCTTGCTATACCCACTAATTGCTGTTGACCACCTGATAATTGTTCAGGAAACAAATCTTTTTTGGCAACCATATTAAATCTATCCAACATCTCCGCGACCATCGCTTTACGCTCTTTAGATTTAACTCCTCTATACAAAAGTGGTGTTTCAATGTTTTCATATACGGTTAACTCATCTATCAAGTGATAAGCCTGAAAAACAAACCCAATATAATTTTTATGAAGCTCCGACGTCTTTCTCTCCCTAAAACGATGAACAGGCTCATCTAAAAAGAAATATTCACCAGCAGATGGTTTATCTAACATACCAATGATATTCAATAAGGTAGATTTCCCTGACCCACTAGGCCCCATGATACTGAGGAACTCTCCTTCTTTTACTGAGAGGTTTATATTTTTCAAAATAAATACTCGCTGAAATTTGGAGTCGACGTATTTATCTACATCCTGAATTTTTATCATAGTTTATTTAATTAACTCTCTTTTTAGTTTAAAAATAGTGCCACAATATCAACTTTCTGATTATGAGACACATAAAAACAACCTTCACTTTAAAGTGGTCGATATTGAACGAAATACATTCCTTATTATGAACATTTTATAGGGAAGCTATCAACTTTGGTGAAATTTGATGACCTCCATCAAAAATAGTAAATGATACATTGGGTCCCATAATATCTTTTGCCTTATTCACTTGAGGCAAATAAACCTCTTCTGTGTAAAACTCATCTTTATCTCCTAAAAACAATTCTACACTTGAAGAATCTTTCATAAAAGAAAAATCTTCTTTATTGAGTTCCGGGGGAATACCTCCCCCCCAAAGAATCATTTTACTGAAAGGCTTTTTTTTATAAGCTGCATATCTGCTAATAGTTGACACGCCTTGTGAAAATCCAAAATAATTAATTGGTTTATCTGCCCAATCAGCTCCTACAGCATCTGACATAACATGATCTAAATAAGCATATTGATTATCAATATCTGTTAATCTATCTTCTTTAGTCATCCAGGTAGCCCCTACTCTATCATGTTTTAAATCTAAATAGAATTTAGATAGCCCTTGTGGGAAAATAAGAAAATTCTCTTGAGGGTCAAGCAGGTTAAACCTTCTTAAAAAATACCGGGATAATTGTCCATAGCCATGACATACTAACCAAATAGTTTTAGTCTCAGCTGTTAATTCGTTTAACGTATAATAGGGTGCTTTAAATTGAAAAACACTATGCCTTTCTTCTATTTTCATTTAATAAAATATCTTTTAATTCACTTAACATTCCGGCCGTTGCCCCCCATACGATTTTATCACTTAAATCAAAATATGGAGCTTGTAACTTAAACTTAGCTTCACCTACTTCTAGAACAGTAGTTTTAACTCTGTTGGGACTTAATAAATGAGCAATTGGTACTTTTAAAACCTCAGCTACTTCATGTGTATCTGGTAAAAATGAAGGTGAATGCTCAATATAACCAACTACAGGTAATACCAGGTGATTACTTGCACCAACAAAATATTCACTCAAATTGCCAATCACCTTTACAGATGACTTGCTAATACCGATCTCTTCTTCTGTTTCCCTCAGAGCTGTTTCTATTAAATCAACATCCCACTCTTCGCGCTTTCCTCCAGGAAAAGAAACCTGCCCCCCATGTGTCCCTTTATAATTGGGCCGTTGTGTTAATACAAAAAAAACTTCATCCCCTTCTTCAAATAATAAAATCAACACTGCTCCAGCCTTAACCCTACCCTTGGGTTTAAACTTAATTCCTTTACCCGAAACTGCTTTAGCTGACATTTTATCATGAGACAATTTCCCTGGCAAGTCTTCTTTTAGTTGATCTCTCAACCCTTCAACAAATTCCTTTAAACTATAATTAATCAAGTGTATTTACTTTTAAAATCAAGAACAAATTAATTAAAACTTTATAAATTGTATGAAACAATTATTCCTCTTAATGAATATAACGCCTTCAGCAGTAATCCCACTTTATATTACCATTACGTTTATAGCAGTTGTTATCACTACATTTGGTTTTTTGTTTTACGCAATTAAAGTGGCTTCTCCCCACAAAAAGGATTTTACACCTACAGTAGTTTCAACTTTTATAATGGTTGTCCTGTTTGTTACCGCTGTTCTTTCTTTCACTGGATTTTTATCTGTTTATGACGCTGCCATACCACGGCTTCCAGTAATCCTCTTCTTTGAAATTGGCATTATTATTTCACTTTTTATTTTTAAAAAGAGTAAAGAATTCATCCAAAAGATGCCTATATCTACCCTTACTTATATTCATATAGTCAGGGTTCCTGTAGAACTTGTACTTTGGTGGTTGTACAAAGCAAACATCATAGATCCTATATTGACTTTTGAAGGTAATAATTTTGATATAATAGCTGGTATTTCTGCCCCGTTTGCAGCAATATTCCTAATTGGTTTGAGAAGCAAAAGTATTATCAGTGCTATTATCTGGAATATTCTATCCTTAGGCTTATTGATTAATATAGTATATCATGCTATTTCTTGTACACCTTATCCTATTCAAACGATTTGCTTTGATTTACCCAATACCATCATATTTTCATTTCCTTTTATTTGGTTACCTACTTTTGTAGTGCCTGTTGTATTATTTTGCCATTTGGCATCCATTTATAAACTATCAATCATGCAAGACAATGGTTATAAATAAACAACTCTTATAGGCAATGAGTTTTATATGCATTACTTCCTAAAATCTCATCCTTTTCATGAGCCATTTTAAGATATTTACATGCATCATCCGTTGCTCCTGTTTTCAAACTGGACAAACCTAAATAGCTATTTAAATCGTCGACGTATTCTTTCTTACTTACAGATCGTTTAAATAATCGAAGTGCTTTCACATATTCTTCTTTTCTATAAGATAATATCCCTTTATTTCTATAAGCCCAAAGGTTATTTGGATTTTGTAAAATACTCTCATTAATATCTTTCTCCGCCTTATCCAACTGATCCATTTGCAAATAAACATATCCTCTATTATTCAGTAGGTAAGCATTATCTGGCACAATAGAAAGCCCTTCATTTAGCACGTCCAAGCTTTCATTTAAAAGTTCTTTTTTGATTAACACTAAGCCTTTAATATTGTAGTAATTAACATTACTGGGATCCTTTTCATAACCTACTTCTAACATTTTATCGGCTAAGTTTAAGCTATCATCATGATAGTAAACTACTGCCATGTTCAAATAATTTTCAGCATTTTCAGGTTTGAGTAAAATTGATTTATTAAAAGACAATTTAGCTTTTGAATTTTGTCCTATTCCATGATAAGCCAAACCCAAAGCAAAATGTACATAAGCACTATCTTGATAGGTATTGACAACTTTCTGTAAATCTTCTATAGCTTCATTATATCTAGCAAGAGAGATGAGCGCATTGGCCCTATTAAAATAAGCATCAGTAAATCCTGGGTCAATTCTTACAGCCATACCATAGTCTGAAATAGCGGAAACTTCATCTCCATCATCAAAGTGAGCAATCCCTCTATTGTTAAAAGCCAGAGCAAAATTTGCATCTTTTTTAATAGCTTCGGAATAGTAGGCTTTCGCATCATCATATTCCTTTTCTCCTAATGCTATATTTCCTTTCAGAAAAAATCGGTCACGATCATTCTCATTCTTGTTACCACAAGAATTTAATAATAATATGATCATGATACCACTCAGTAATTCTTTCATATAGAAATTGAATAAAATGAACCAACCCCGACCCAGTGCCTCTGCTGAGAAAGTTACAGCGCTCGCAGAAGGGTACGGGGTATCTATGGGCAATAATTTAAAGATCGACTCAAGAGTCGGTGAATTAATATCCCTTAGGGATTAAAATCTTACACAAAGAAAAACCCAGATATTGAATCTGGGTTTATAAATACTGAAAATATTTTAAGATTTCTCTAAATCTTTAAGATTTAGAGACGCTCCCTGAGCTATTTGTATCTATATCAAACTTATCTGGAGAACCTTTATACCTTATTTTTCCACTACTATTTGCTGTCGCATCCAAATAATCGCTTACATTCACTTCTGCTTTTCCAGAGCTATTTGCCTTTACTCTTGCATCCTTTGACCTTAAATCAAAAGCATTTAATTTTCCTGAGCTACTTACTTTCACATCTATATTGGAAGCTGAACCAGAAACCTTTGCTTTTCCGCTACTGCTGACCTCTGCACTTAACTCATCAACATCCAGCTCTATATTAGTGGAACCTGAACTACTTACTGATAGGTCAAATTCATTTGATTTAATCGTATTTTCCGTGGTAACACTTGCAGACGAACTAACTGAAATCCCTTCTATACTGGTATAGGTTACAGTTGCTTTTACCCTTACATTTCTAAATGAGCCCCTGCCCATTTGAATTTTTAATTTACCGCCACTTACATCTGTTTTAACATCATCTAAGTTAGCTCCAGAAACTTCAACCAATACAGATTCATCATTCCCTTTTACTAAGGTCACATCAATTGATTGGCCTACTGATAAATACTTGAAACTTTCTAAAGAACGGTTTTCTTTTTTTTGTGAATATGCTATTACCGATAACAGGCAAAGCATCAATACTAGTGAGTACTTTTTCATAGTGAGTTTTTATTTTGATTTTTTTGATTATTCAATTTAATAGACAACAATCAATATAAAAAGTTGCTGAAGTAATATTTTTTTATGTGCACTAAAAACTCACCCTATCATAACCGCTTGTAATACAATAAATTAGTCTTAAAATTCAATTTTGGCACGCTCATTGCACTTACTTAGTCAGATGTTGAACTTTAAATATGTGAACTATGAAAAAATTATTTCTATCATTAATGACCAGCATATTATTGATAAGCAGTAGTTATGCTTATGAAACAAAAGTAAACTTTGAAACAAATAGAGGTGGTAAATTCATTCTTTATGTCAATGGGCAAAAGTTAAATTATAGACCTGCTAGTTATGTTAGTTTAGATCACCTTCCTGCTGGAAGGAATAGACTCAAAGTGAAGTACTTCAACAATGGACAAGTTTGTGATACTTATGAAACTATCCATTTAAGAAGTGGTTATGAAACATCTTTTAATATTAGCCCAAACAGGTATGGAGAATTGAATGTTAATAGAACTCATATCACTAAATTCTACCATAATTCATATGATGATCAGAGCTATTATGAGCCTATAAACCATTATGAAAGCAATAATAGATTTAAAAATTTCTTCTATGGATTTGAAAAAAGACGTTTTGATAACAAGAAAATAGCTTTTGCGACACAATACTTATCAAATAACTATGTTTCTACTAGACAGTTAGTAAAACTTTTAGATGGCCTTTCATTTGATGATAATAAAGTAGAATTAATGGTTTATGCTTACAGTCATATTTCAGATCCTGAAAATTTTCACTTGGCTTTTGATGCCTTGAGATTTCAATCAAGTATCAGAGAAGTTAAAAATAGGCTTGGGCTTAATTATTCGTCTAAAAGAAAAAGAAGAGGGAGAAGATATTAATCAATAGAAATCAATTAGGGAATCATTGGAAAACCCAATGTGAACCATATATATAAATAGAGTAAAAAAGACTTTCTTAATTGAGAAAGTCTTTTTTCATACAAGTTGTACTAACTGACACTGTTTCCACAAACGTCCTTATAATCTTTTACGTAAATCCCCAGTTGAATGTACCAAACGCTCATAGAAGAAATCAATTCAACAGCTTCAGCTTGTGGAATTATGGCAATTTCTATCACCTTAGCAAGTATTTCACCAATTACAAACCATTTCGCTGTTGAAAGAATTAGTTTCATAACTGACCACAATAACCCTTGGTGATATAATGCTCCAACTAAACCAGCTATTGCAGCAACAGTCTTCTTTTTATTAGTACCGGCAAGCACTACAATTTGCTGTACATATGACCAGGCTACTGGGTTACTTCTTAATAGCCCTACAATTCCAGTTCTGACCTCACCATCAGATAGTATTGGCCCTATACCGAGCGCCAGAAATAGACCGCCAGTTACATGAAATGCCAAAGAACCAGTTGCAATCTCACACGGGGATAAATCAGGAGCTACTCCGACTGGTCTTGAAATACTTAATGCTACAGGGTTTGTTACATGAATTGAAAATTCCAGCAATTGGCTTAATGTTTTTGAACCAGTGCTACTAATGGAATTTGGTATGATCTTACTGCTTGGGTTTAGAATACATAAACTCCGTTCTTTTGTAGACAATACCACTGTTCCATTTAAGTTTAGCAAAATTAAAAAGTTAGCTGCTTCTGATTTTGGAAAATCATTTCCATACATATCGTCTGTATTTAATGATACATATGCTCCTGAAGCATTACTTAAATGAACATAATCACCTGATTTTTCAATGGTAAATTCAAAGGCCTCCTCTTTAGAGGCATCACATACCAAGAAACCCCCATCCTTAATGGTCATGAACATATCGTTGGATCCCGATATAGTAACCTTGTCACCTGTGGTAAACATTTCATTGATATTAACAGCGTTTTGAAGGCTAGCAGGAGGTATATCTACTATTTCACTACCAGTAAAATTCTCTGCTTTACCATTAGCCTCAATCGTTAAGGTACCTGCAAAAACCATGTTCCCGCTAGGATCTCTGTCAAATGTAACTTTAGCAGACACCGTATCTTTTTTAATTTTCACTGAGGTAAAGGTGAGTACGTTTTTATCTGCATCAAATTTATATGGAAATGCTACACCCGCTATTTCTATACTGGAGTCGTCATTTATGATCATTGATCCAAAGTACCCTCCTTCATTTGTTGTGTTTGTTAGGTAAATACCTGACCAATTATTAAGTCCAGTGCTAGTTACTTTCGTTTCAGAATTCTTCATTGATAATTAAGTTTAATGTAAAAGTTTAATTGTCGCTAAAGACTGGCAAAAAGTGATTCAAAAGAAAAAATCAAGGTTATTTTTTTGTAATGTAGCGACTAAAAAAGATTGAAATCATGTAACACTGTGCATACTTTATTTAAATAATTCAATTTAATCTTGCTATTATTAAAACACAAAGTAAACCAACTGTTGTTTTTTTTAGGATTCCTATCAAACTCCCAATCACCTATAAAGTGGTTTTAAATGGTCAATAATAGTTTCTAAACCAAAATTTTCTTTTCAAACTCTCTTTTAAATCCATAAGATTATGATTAGTGTTGCAACCATGTTTGGTATGAAGCAAGGGGAGGGATTGTTTCTTATTGCAATGGGAATGTCCACCTGCCTAGAACACTTAACCTCAGTAGTAACACTAATTACGGGCATTGATAAAACATTATTTTAAAAATGAAAATTGGCCTTATTTCGGATACGCATAGCTATTTAGACCCAAATGTCTTTCAATATTTTGAAAATTGTGATGAAGTTTGGCATGCTGGAGATGTAGGTGAGATTAATGTGCTTGAACAATTGGAAAAATTTAAACCAACCCTTTGTGTATATGGAAACATTGATGATACAAAACTGAGAATTGCCACCCAAGAGGATTTATTTTTTGAAAGAGATGGCCTCCAATTCTACATGACGCACATAGGAGGAAAACCCCCTACTTATAATCCAAGAGTCAGAAGATTAATTGAAGAGAAAAAGCCTAATGTATTTATATGTGGTCATTCTCATATTCTACGTGTGATAGCAGACCCTAAAAGGCCTGGGCTTATATATCTCAACCCTGGTGCTGCCGGTAAGCATGGCTTTCATAGTGTGCGTACCTTACTTCGTTTTGATATTCTAAACGGCAAATTACAAAACATGGAAGTCATAGAACTTGGAAAAAGAGGCAAGTTAAATTGATCTCTGCTTTTCACACAAAGGTTTCATCTCATCATTAATCCCAATTGTTAATGACAGGCCAAAGGCTTATTTATCTTTAAAATCTAGAAGTTTTTACTTTTAACCCGAATGATGCAATAGAAGTTTGATGCAAACTATAACTAAGAGTCATTCAGTCACTTAAATCATAATTTCCTACTCACCATAATGGAGACTATGTCTGCGTTGCAAATCAGAATTTAAGCAGCTATCTAACAGCCATTTATTATTTTCTCTTAAAAGTCTAATGCATCATTTGGGTTAAATCTATAGCACTTTATCACATGATAACCAGAACTGAATTAATAATTTCTTCCATTTAAAAGCCCTAATCTTAGTGCATCTCTAATCTCTCATACTTTTATCTCTTATAGGTTTAAACTCAGAACCTTCTTTCCAAGAAATATTTACTCCTTCTTTAGATAATTCCAAACCCATTTCTAAGAATAGTTGGCCATCCTGTTCCATCCCTTCAAAATTCCAGGAATCTTTAAATTCATCTGCTGGTTTATGATAGCTTGTAGCTAAAAATTCTTTAGTCATTCTATCTACATATTGTACTCCTTTATCCATGGATTCATAGGAGCCTGAAGCAAATATGGCTGGAATGCCTATTTTGGCAAAGCTAAAATGATCAGACCTAAAAAAATACCCTTTCCCAGGGTCTGGGTCTGGCATGATATACCTGCCTTGTTTCTTTGCTATTTTTTCAGCCAAATCATCAAGTTCGGACTGACCGTGCCCTATAACCGTTAAATCTTTCATTTTACCATAAAAAGTAACACCATCCATATTCACATTGGCAATCGTTTCCTGTGGTGGAAAAATTGGGTTTTCAGCGTAAAACGCAGAGCCTAACAAACCTTGTTCTTCACCCGTAACAAATAAGAAGACAACGCTCCTATCTGGTTTTTCTGATTTTGAGAAAGCTTCAGCAATCCCCAAAAGGGTAGCAGCACCTGAAGCATTATCATGAGCACCATTATAAATACTATCTCCATTCACAGGAATACCTACTCCCAGATGGTCCCAGTGTGCAGAGTAAATTACATATTCTTCTTCTTTTTTAGCTCCTGAGATCATAGCAACTACATTTTTAGATACGTCTTTGGTAATATCATTAGTAAGACCAATTGACAAAGTAGAGTTTAAGCTCACTGCACGGAAATTCTTCGCTCGTGATTTTTCATGGAAATTACTTAAGTCTACCCCAGATGATTTAAATATTTTTATAGCAGCATCCCGGCTGATCCATCCTTGAATACTAGGTTTTTCACTGGTGGCATTCTCTTTCTCATCTAAATATAGTCTAGCGCCACTCCATGAGTTTTTCACTACAGCCCACCCATAACCAGCAGGAACTGTTTCATGAACGATCAAAACCCCTGCAGCTCCTTGACGCATAGCCTCCTCATATTTATAAGTCCAACGGCCATAATAAGTCATAATATCTCCTTTGAAAAACGAGTCATCTCCAGTTCCAAAACCAGGATCATTTACTAAAACTATTACAGTCTTACCCTTCACGTCCAAGTCTTTATAATCATTCCAATTATATTCAGGTGCTACCACACCAAATCCTGCAAAAACTAATTCAGAGTCCTCAAGACTTACTTGTTCTTCTACTCTTTCCGAATAAACAACAAAGTCAGCCCCACTTTTAAAAGACATTTCACCTTGTGGGGTTTTCAACCTTAATACATCGTCAGGAGATGCATTTAGTTCTACTAGATTTACTTGCTGGATGAAGCTATTTTCATTCCCAGGTTCTAGGCCATAGCTTTTAAGTTGATCCACTAAAAAATTGACAGTAACATCTTCCCCTTTTGTAAATGGTTTTCTACCCATAAATTTATCAGAGGCAAGTTCTTTCAAGCTATTTTCAATAGTTCTGATATTTACTATTGGCATGTTTGCAACTTTCTTTTTTTCTCGTTGATTACAAGCAAAAAGAAAAACGATCATAACTATCCAGACAAAACACCTTATTAACATCTGCTATTTTTGTTTATTGAAAAACTAAAATAATCATTTAAGGAGACTTCAACATGATCTTTGCAAGATTAGAGAATAAATAGTTGGGAGTTTTAAAACAATCTACAGGAAATAAAAATTAAACGACAAAATAATACTGGAAATAGCGAATAGACCGTTCGTTGCAATATATATTATTAAGCAACTTCAATAAGTAAATTTAAATTAAAGATGTATTTATCTCTAACTCCTCAAAGTTTTCATCCAGTTCAATCCAAAAACAATCAATTAAAACGGCACATTGAATTTTGATCGTATTGACAAAATTTCTAGATACTTCTTGATGTTGATTATTAGTAATATCCATGGGAAGAAGCTCATTCATAAACCGTTGACAGGAAGTTCTCATTTTTTTTAATGGTTCAATTGCTGATGAGGTATTTTCTAAAGTATCTAAAATAGAATCTATCTTTTTGTTGATCTCCAATACCCTAAAAAATAAAGTAGGCTGTAAAGTAAAACCATTACCTGATGTAATTTTGTAATCATTGATCAGTTTTATAAACTGATTAATTTCTTTTCTTTCCACATCGAATTCTTCCCATGAAATCCCTAAAAATGGTTTAGGAAACTGTTTACTTTTAACAAAAAAGCTAACTAGGAAATTAAAAATTCTTATCATAACATGCTATTATTTCATGAAAATTGCAAGGTTTAAGTCTTCTCAGTACCTGATTTTATTAAGTAAAAAACATCTAACAAACAAAAATTTGATCTTCATATTAATCATATAATAAATCACTATCTAGGACAAGTTCCCAATTATCAAAACGACAAAAAAACGCTTTTTGTTATGACTTCCTTGTTACAAATTGGTAATAACTTTAAAACTATCTTAACTTACCTTTGTTTTATCACTATTAAGTGATTTGTTATTTCAATTAAAGAGAATAATCCATAATATGGAGGAGAAAGAGATAGACGGATTTACCCATATAAAGTACAAAAGAGATAGTTATACGGCCAAAGAAATGCAAACAAGATCCACTGAGTTCTATAAATGGATGGATCAAAGAAGGACAGTACGTGATATATCAGACAGACCCATACCTTTAGAAATAATAGAAAAAATAATTCTATCTGCAAGCACAGCGCCGTCAGGTGCACATAAACAACCTTGGACTTTCTGTGTAATTTCTAATCCTGAAATTAAAACAAAAATCAGGAAAGCCGCTGAAAAAGAAGAATATGATAGTTATAATGGCCGCATGAGTGATCGCTGGGTTAACGACCTGAGACCTATGGCCACCAACTGGGATAAACCTTTTTTAGAAAAGGCTCCATATTTAATTATCGTATTTAAGAAAGCTTATGAGATTAAGGACGGTGAAAAATCAAATAATTATTATGTAAATGAATCAGTTGGTATTGCTTGTGGCTTTCTTTTAACAGCTATTCATAATGCTGGTCTGGTAACAGTTACACATACTCCAAGTCCTATGAATTTTCTTTCTAAAATTTTAGAACGGCCAGATAATGAGAGGCCTTTCTTGTTGCTGCCAGTAGGCTACCAAGATGAAGAAGCGTATGTGCCTAAACTTGATAGGAAAAGTTTAGACGAAATCATGAAAATATATTAATAAATCGATATTTTTTAAATTAGTTCCATTTTTATTATCTTATGTGGTGATTTTTTTTCTATATTCACGTAACACTTCATTTAAATTAAAAAGATAGTTGTTAGAATTAACTACTATCAGGTTTCAAAGAATTACCAGCTAAGCGGAATGTATCGAAATGGCAGTATTGTAAAGTACATTGTCAGTTATTTATTGATTTATTGCTTTTAATTTGAAACAGCATGAAGACCAAAAGATTAATCTGGTATAACCCAGATTTAAGAAAATATGAATGGGGCACTGGAACTCATTATAAAGAGTTGAGATCTAAAAGTGTGAATAGAGATGCTTTCACTTTATTATTTAAATTTAATGATTCTAATCAGTCATTAGCAAATAAGATTATACGAGAGCTTAACTCAGCCAGAAAAGATGAATCATGGGAGGCAGAGTTAAGTGCAATATAAAAACTTTAATCTGTTAAAATTATTAAGATCATATCGAAAAAACACATGCGAGCAAGCTTCAGGTCAAACAGACCTTCATTAAATTTATAGGTTAAAATATTAATGAACCAACCCCGACCCAAGGGTACGGGGTATCTATGGGCAATAATTTAATGATCGACTCAAGAGTCGGGGAATTAATATCCCTTAGGGATTAAAACACTAAAGATTAGGTTTAGGTTAGCAAAGCAGTCTGACATTAAGTTGTTAGGCTGTTTTCATTTCTAAATACTTTTCATACTACTATCAGGATAACTAGGAGAATTAATATCTCTTAGAGACTAAATCTGCTAATAGATAGACCCCCTTATAAATCTAAATTGATATTAATTCCACATTAGGAATCGTTATGAGATTAGAAAGCTCAAAATTACAAACACTTATTTTAGATCCCCATAGCATGGATACAGTCATCTAATCTGAATAATTTGGAATGCTGAACCAGAGAGATAATTATTAGAAAAGCTAAATCTTTGACCATCACCGTAATCTATTCTGGGGAGTAAAATTGACATTCTTCAAATTTGGGCTATGCTAATCCTTGAGTTTATCATCATAAAAGCAAATCAATTACTTACTACGCAAGGTCATGGTTTGTCATGAATAATTCCATTTAACTTCTATTTCAAGTTGTAGATATTTCAGTGAGTGATATACCTAAATGTTGCATTTGTTTTCTAATAGAAGCTACAGTTTTGATTTTAATGATTTTTTGATAAATGATTGATTCAATGGATCACCAATTAATGTTTCTAAGTCCTAATGAACTATCACTAGGGTTTTACCTCACACCCAAAATGCGGGTAGGGACAACCTCACCATTATATTCATGGGCTTTGACATGACTGCTAGTAACAAGTTAGCTCCTTTTTAGTTACTTTGCCCAAGTATTGAAATGAGGGTTTAATCCATCATTTTCAGTAAAAACAGCATTCAGAACGATTTTAGTCGGTCTTTGGCAGTATTGTCAAGTTCTTTGACAGTAAAAAAACTTTAATCTTTTGAATATTTGCCTTGTAATAAAAGTAGATAATTATCTATAAAAATTACAGTAGATTGTGTTCCATAGCTGGTTAAGCCCTTGAATATATTCAAGGGTTTTCTTTTTACTCAAACCCGAAGGGCACAAAAAAACAGCTAAAATAAATGTTAGCTGTTAAATATTCTCAAGGTTAATTTATTCTAAAAATCTACTTCACTGTATTTGCCGTTCCTATAAGCTTTGCATTGCATTTTATCCCTTAAAACAGCTGGCTTTAAAACGGAATTATTCAATAACATTCTTACACATTCTTGAATGCCTTCTGTAATAGAAGGATGAGGGTGTATTAATTCTGATATTTCTCTAATTCCTTTATCCATTGAGATCAATAAGGCAACTGCCTCTATAGCACTAGAAGCATGTTCACCAATTACGCGCATGCCTAGAATTTTCATTTCATCGTCATCAGTTACTAGGATTTTTATAAATCCTTCGGAATTTCTCATGGCAGTCGCCCTAGAAATGCAAGCATAGTCCAAACTAGCTATCTTGTAATTCATCCCTTTATTCTGAGCAGCTATTTCATTAAGCCCTACTCCAGCAACTTCCGGAGTTAAAAACATAATAGTTGAGATATTTTCATATACTAATGGCCTAGTAGGAGGCATACCAAACATTCGCTCTACCGCATAGCGACCTTCCAATTCTCCAACATTGACCAAAGAAATATCGGCTGTAATATCACCGACAGCATAAATATTAGGCACACTTGTTTGTGTCAGATTATCTTTGATCCCTCTATTATTAATATCAATTCCAACATTCTCATCAAACAAGTTTTCATAGTTAGGAATTCTCCCAACAGAGACCAATGCCTTTTCGACTCTGAAAACCTCTTGATATCCATCCGTGTATTCTAAGGTATAGGCTACCAAACCGTTTTCAATGCGCATGTTGATGAGTTTGGAATTTCGATGAATCAGGACATTTTTTTCTTCTAAATTCTTTTCAACTTCATTTACTACATCTTCATCTTCAAACGGTAAAATACGATCGCCTTTATCAATTAAATGTACTTTAGTTTGACCAAAATTTGAAAAGATAGTAGCAAATTCGCAACCAATCACACCAGCTCCTAAAATCACCATACTATTAGGAAACTCTTCTAATTTATCTATTCCATCACTTGTTAAGATGATCTTCTCATCTACTGGTATATTGGGGAGTATCCTAGGTCTACTACCTGTTGCAAGGATGATAAAGTCAGCATTAACAGTCTCTGTTCCTTCTAAGGTATTTACTTCAACTTCATTTTTACCAACTACGCGAGCACTTCCTTGCTTATAAAAAAGTAATTCTTCGTTTTTACTCAGGTTAATGTTATGCAAATGATGCTCTAACAGCCCCATACGTTCATTTACTGCCTTTCTAACTTCAGATTTAATCTCTTGAAAATTAAAATTTAAATTAATCGATGTATTAAATGCTCTACCATTTTTTCTCATCAACCATGCTTCGCGGGATATCTCCCACCATGTTTTACTAGATAATGCTCCATGATGAATACCCGCACCTCCTAATTGTTTCTTTTCTATAAGAAGCACCTTCTTCTTAAAATCAACTGCTCTCATAGCTGCAGCATATCCAGAAGGGCCAGCCCCTATCACACAAATATCGTATTTTTCCATGTCTTGAGTGTGTTATTCAATTAGGCCAATCTAATCAATTTTGTTGGTTTTCGCATTGAATTAAATAAACTTGATCACTCAAAATTACTTTTTGTGCCTTTCTTCTAAAACACCTAATACATCATCAATTGTAAATCCTTTAGCTTGAAGTAAGATTAAATAATGAAATAACAGGTCCGCTGACTCATTTAAAAACAATTCTTCATTGTCATCTTTGGCTTCTATCACTACCTCTACCGCCTCTTCTCCCACTTTTTGGGCTATTTTGTTAATTCCTTTCTTAAATAGCGATGATGTATATGATTGATCAGTCTGGTTTTCTCTCCTATTCTTGATTATTCCTTCCAAAGTCGCAATAAAACCAAGCTTGTTGTTGGCTAATTGGTCATCATTAAAACAAGTTGTAGAACCTGTATGGCATACAGGGCCAATTGGGTTTACTTTCACCAAAATTGTATCATGATCACAATCCTCCTCCATGCTGATATACTCAAGAAAATTGCCTGAGGTTTCTCCCTTTGTCCACAGTCTATTTTTACTTCTACTGAAGAACGTTACTTTACCAGATGAAACTGTCTTATCAATCGCCTCTTGATTCATGTAACCCAACATTAAAACAGTTTTACTTGCTATATCTTGAACAATTACAGGGACTAACCCATCTCCTTTTTCGAAATCAATTTTCATATAGATTCTATTCTTTTAATGTTCCCTGATAGGAATACCCGTTTCTGCCAATGACTTTTTTAATTCTCTAATATCCACTTCCTTGTAATGAAAAATACTGGCTGCTAATGCCGCATCTGCTTTTCCTTTACCAAATACATCAATAAAGTGTTGCGTATTGCCACCTCCTCCCGAAGCAATCACGGGGATATTAACTAACTCACTCACTTGACTGGTTAACTTATCCGCAAAGCCTGCTTTAGTCCCATCATGATCCATGGAAGTCAGCAAAATTTCTCCCGCTCCTCTTTCTGCAACTTCTTTAACCCATTCTAAGGTTTTCAATTCTGTCTTGGTACGGCCTCCCCTGGTATGTACGTAGTGATTATTCTCCACAAAACGAGTATCAATGGCCACTACAACGCATTGACTACCGAACTCCAATGCTAATTCATTTACTAATTCTGGTTTTTTAACCGCTGAAGAATTAATGGAAATCTTATCGGCACCTGCATTTAGCAAAGCAGAAACATCTTCAACAGAGCTTATTCCCCCTCCTACTGTAAAAGGTATATTGATGGCAGCTGCCACCCTCTTCACTAGGTCAACAAGTGTTTTTCGCTTTTCAACTGTAGCAGTTATATCTAAAAAAACCAATTCATCTGCATATTGGTCAGCATAAAGTGCTGCAAGTTCTACGGGATCTCCTGCATCTTTCAAATCTACAAAATTTACCCCTTTCACTGTTCTTCCATCCTTGATGTCTAAACATGGAATAATTCTTTTAGTGAGCATATTACAAGAATTTTTTCAATGCGTCCAAAGATATCCTATTTTCATAGATTGCTTTGCCAATGATGGCCCCATAAACTCCAGCTTCTTTCAATTTTACTAAATCATCTTCACTAGTTACTCCCCCACTAGCGATTAATTTAATATCAGGTATCTCCAATAGTATTTTTTGATATAAATCTAACGAAGGTCCCATTAAAACGCCATCTTTAGAAATATCCGTACAAATAACGTATTGAATCCCTTCTCTCTTGTATGAATTTATGAAAGGAACCACTTCCAACTCATTAATCTCTTGCCACCCAGCTGTAGCTATTTTTTCCTCTAGTACATCAGCTCCTAATATGATCTTTTCAGTACCATAAGCCTTAATCCATTGTTTAAATAAATCGGGATTTTTAACGGCTATACTTCCTCCAGTTATTTGCTGAGCCCCATGATCAAAGGCAATTTTTATATCTTCATCAGATTGTACCCCTCCTCCAAAATCTATTGACAATGAAGTATGAGATGCTATTCTATGTAATACAGAAGCATTAATAATTTTCCTGGCTTTAGCACCATCTAAATCTACTAAATGAAGTTTTGTAATTCCTGCGTCTTCAAATGATTTCGCTACTTCAAGAGGGTCTTCATTATAAATCTTTTTTTGATCATAATCCCCTTTGGTCAACCTGACACACTTTCCGTCTATGAGGTCTATTGCTGGTATTATTTCCATTTATTTGATTGATAGGAAATTTTCTAAAATCTGTTGTCCTGTTTTACTACTCTTTTCTGGATGTGCTTGAATGGCATAAAAGTTATCCTTTTGTAACGCAGCACTAAAATCATTAGCATATCCACAAGTAGCTATGGTCTGCTCACTTTTTTCCGCGTAAAAACTATGAACAAAATACAAGTATGCATTCTCCACGACTTGATCAAACAATTGACTTTTCAGGTTTTGAATAGTATTCCACCCCATATGTGGTACTTTCTCAGTTGCTACAAATCTTTTTACGGCTAAGTCAAAAATCCCAAGGCAATCCGTATTGTTTTCTTCAGAATGTTTACACATGAGTTGTAATCCCAGACAAACTCCTAAAAAAGGTTGCTTGATTCCAGTGATTACTTTGTCAAGCTTTTTCTCCTTTAGGTAATTCATCGCAGTACTTGCTTCCCCTACTCCCGGGAAAATCACTTTGTCCACTTTGGTCAGTATAGCTGGGTCATCCGTTAAAATTGGCTCTATCCCCAACCTATTCAAGGCAAATGTTAAGCTTTGAACATTGCCAGCGTTGTATTTAATTATTGCTAATTCCAAGATTCAGTAAAAGTAATTGGTTTGTAAATTTAGGTCAAGTTTGTCACTTATTTTTGAAGTAGTCAAGTCCCTCATCAGTGAAATAATCAATTAAATAACCTGACTGATGACCCTTTTTCTAAACAGCTGTTTCTTTTGACTGATGATGTTTAGCTACCATATCGGCTAATACTTCTTTAATCTCTGGAATAGATTGATACAATTGCTCATATGAATCTATGATGAAATATTCAGTTTGGAATTTATCTTTTCTATACCCAGTATTAGCGATCTTTTTTACATCAAACTCATGGTGAGTGGGCTCATCACTTAGACTATAAACCGTTTCCCCTGCTGATGAAAGAATTCCTGCCCCATAAATTCTAAGGTTATCGTTTTCCCTAATCAAACCAAATTCAACAGTAAACCAATACACTCTTGATAAAATATCAATTGCATAATCATCACCACAATAGTCTAGGCCAATTTCACTGAGAGCCTGTAAAAAACTAACAAAAGACTCGTTGGTCAAAAGTGGTACATGAGCAAACACATCATGAAACATATCGGGCTCTTCTAGGTAATCAAGTTCTTTCATTTTCCTTAACCAAGTGGTAGCAGGAAAACGTTTATTGGACATTAATTCAAAGAATGTATAATCGGGAACTATTCCTGGCACTACCGCTAATTCCCAACCCGTAAGACTACTTAAGATCTTATTAGTCTCTTCAAAAGCAGGAATTTTGTCTGCATGGAATTTTATATCCACTAAGCCATCTAAATAGGATTGTGTAGCAGCAGTAGGTAATATTTTAATCTGTCTTTCAAATAAGACTTTCCAAACTTCAAAGTCCTCTTCAGTGTAATTTTCGTATACTTGATCCATAATTCAAATGACTACTTAGCCTTAAAACAAAAAAAGCCTGAAAATATTCAGGCTTATCAATTTCTTTCTAAAACAACAAAAGGAATATCAGGCCCTGTTATAGAGGGTAATAATAATATCCTTTATGGTGTTGTCTTGTATTCATGTAGTAAAAATACATATGCTTTTGCGAATATCAAAATCTAAAATACAGCACACACGGAATTTATATTTCGAATTCACGTCAAATTCAATACTTAGTTTGGCAAAACCAATAAATTACTCAATTAAAATAATATAAAATTCTAAATCAAAAAAGAATAATCTCAATCATTCTTAAGAACATTTATTTCTAAATGTCATCCACCGTTCAAACAAGATCTTATCTATTAAGATAAATTAACCTGAGACCTACAGAATGAGACCCTCGATTCAATTACTACACTCAGTCTATAACAGGTAAATCATTTCAATGTTTCAAAAGGATAGGTAAAGCTGATATAATAAGGCAAAATGAGGCATTATAATATACTGTAACAAGATCACTTTGAGAAGAACTTATTGCAACAGAAATATAAGGTTAAATTATCTTTAAAATAATTTAAAGGTTTTAGCAAAAACTAAGAGAATCAAAATGATTCTCTTAGTTGTAAAACACTTCTTATCTTTTTAACCAACTTAGCTGATTCATCAAAATCTAAAGTTTGTTGACCATCAGAATAAGCTTCCTCTGGTTTATCATGAATTTCAAAAATCACACCATCTGCTCCAGCAATGATGGAAGCTAAAGCAACAGGATCTACATGATCTCTAATTCCTATTCCATGTGAAGGATCTGAGATCACTGGTAAATGGGTCTTATCTTTTAAAATTGGAATTGCATTGATATCAAAGGTATTTCTACTTGCTTTCTCATAGGTTCTAATGCCTCTTTCACACAAGAGTAATCTTTCATTCCCTCCAGAAAATACATATTCGGCACTGTGTAAAAGCTCGTCTATGGTGCCAGAGATTCCTCTCTTGATCATTACAGCTTTATCTACTTTCCCTAATTCATCCAGGAGGTTAAAATTCTGTGTATTCCTTGCTCCTACTTGAAAAATATCTACATAGTCATACATTTCTTCTATTTGAGAAACCTGCATAACTTCAGTCACTATTTTGATTCCATTCTCTCTTGCAGCTTTATACCAAATCTTCAACCCTTCTATGCCCATTCCTCTAAATGAATAGGGTGAACTTCTTGGTTTATAAACTCCACCCCTCATGATATTGATTCCATTTTCTTTGAGGTGAGCAATGGTTTTGTAGATATTTTCCTCCCCTTCTATTGAGCATGGGCCAGCCATCATGGCAAAGCTGTCGGCTCCTATAGTTACACCATCTCCCAAATCTATTTGTGTATCACTTACTTTCCATTTCTTTGAAACTAACTGATAACTATCAGAAACAATGTGGATGTCATTAATTCCTTCCAAGGATCCAATTTGTCTGATATCAAACTCATCTTTTCCTATCCCAATAATATATTTCCCAATTTGAGTCACTACCTCTGTAGGCTTGTAATTCAAAGATTTAACTTGCTCTATGATAGATTCTTTTACTGAATCTGTAATATTTTGCTCTAATTGTATAATCATGGCCTAATTGTTTTTAATGCCCGAAATAAATTCTTTTACTGTATGATCTATATTAGTACTTTTCCTTAATGCTTTGATAAACGCACTACCAATAATGGCTCCTTTAGCATATTGACACGCTTTTTCAAATGTTTCGTTGTTACTTATTCCAAAACCAATCAATCTTGGGTTTTTAAGGCCCATGCTATTTACTCTGTTAAAATAGGCTTCTTGGCTATTGGAAATATCCGCTTTAGCTCCAGTTATGCTAGCAGAAGAAACCATGTAAATGAACCCATTGCTATGTTCATCTATTAATTTGATTCTTTCTTCAGAAGTTTGTGGGCTAATTAAGAATATATTGTACAATCCATAACTTTCAAATAGTTGCTTAAATTGTCGCAAGTAATCCTGCATGGGTAAATCTGGAATTATAATTCCAGAAACTCCTACCTCCACACAATTTTGACAAAACTTTTCTATCCCATATTGCATGACTGGGTTTAAATACCCCATTAAAATTATGGGAGTTTTTATTTCCCCTTTTACAGTACCAAGCTGTTCAAAAAGCTTATCTATTGAAATACCATTATTAAGTGCCACGTCATTACTCTCTTGAATGGTGGGGCCATCAGCTACAGGATCAGAAAAAGGCATGCCTATTTCCACAAAATCCACATCCGTTTCATCAAGAGATTTTAGGATTTTAGTAGTATCTTCCAAAGTAGGGAAGCCCGCTGTAAAATAAACGTTTAGCAGTTTTTGATCTTTATTTTGAAAAACTGAATCTATCGGATTTGTTGTCATCACTTACTGGTTATTCAAATTAATATTTACCCCACTTAATGTAGGTGTCTAAGTCTTTATCCCCTCTTCCAGATAGGTTAATGACTACCACCTCGTTTTTACCAAATTTCTTTTTAGACAACACTGATAAAGCATGTGATGTTTCTATAGCAGGAATAATGCCTTCTAGCCTACTCAGTTCTATACCTGCCAACATAGCTTCTTCATCTTTTACACTGATAAATTCTGCACGACCACTATCAAATAGATGAGCATGAATAGGGCCTATCCCAGGATAATCAAGCCCTGCAGAAATAGAATATGGTTCTATGACTTGCCCATCAGGTGTTTGCATTAACAAAGTTCTACTACCATGTAGTATTCCTTCTTTGCCCAATTGTGTAGTAGCTGCTGACTTTCCAGTATCATTTCCCAAACCAGCGGCTTCAGCAGCGATTAGTTTTACAGACTCATTATTCATGTAATGGTAAAATGCACCCGCTGCATTACTTCCCCCACCCACACAAGCAATTACGTAATCTGGGTGTTTTATTCCAAAGTCATTAGATAACTGTTTAATAATTTCTTCACTTATTACAGATTGAAATCTTGCAACCATATCAGGATATGGGTGTGGCCCTACCACAGAGCCAATGATATAGTGTGTATCTACTGGGTTATTTATCCAATGCCTCATTGCCTCATTAGTAGCATCTTTGAGCGTTTTACTTCCACTAGTTGCGGGGATAACTTCTGCCCCTAAAATTTTCATCCGTTCAACGTTAGGTCGTTGTCTAGCAATATCCACTTCTCCCATATATACTACACAGGGAAGTCCCATTAAAGCACATACAGTAGCTGTTGCCACACCATGCTGGCCAGCACCCGTTTCTGCAATTATTCTCTTTTTACCTAACCTTTTAGCTAACAGTATTTGGCCTATTGTATTATTTACTTTGTGCGCACCAGTATGACACAAGTCTTCACGCTTTAAATAAACTTTTGTCTGGTATTTTTCAGAAAGTCTGCTGGCAAAGTATAGAGGGGTTGGTCTCCCTACATATTTTGACAATAGGTCATCAAATTCTTTTTTAAAACTATCTTCATTGAGGATAGATAGATAATTGTTTTTTAACTCTTCTACATTTGGGTAAAGCATTTCTGGCACATATGCTCCTCCAAATTTTCCATAGAATCCATATTGATCTACACTATATTTTTCTAATGTCTTCATAAGATTTCCTGTTGCTTGCTAATTATCTGTTTCACTTCTTTAATCTGAGCTATGTCTTTAAAACCAGGCTTTATTTCTACTTTTGAATTTATGTCTATTGCTACTAAGCCTGGGAAGTCACTCAATTTAATCTGCCGAAATTCTTCTGTACCTATTCCTCCACTCAAGAAATAAGGGGTTTTAAATGGGTATTTGAACAGGATGTCCCAATCAAATGTTTTCCCGCTCCCTCCATAAAGTGGCGTTTTCGTATCAAATAGAAAATAATTGACCACTCCTTCAAAATCTTTAATTTCTAAAACTGGGAGGCTATCTTCCACAGAAAAGACTTTAATGATCTTTATTCCATGCTCTTTTAATTTTTGACAGTAAGCTAAAGACTCACCCCCATGTAATTGTACATAATCTAATTGATACGCTTTTACCTTTTCTATTAATTTTCCAATCTCTTCCTTTACAAAAACACCTACTTTCTTTATCTCGCCAGGGATACTATTAATTATAGAAAGGTTATCTTCCTTCTCAACATATCTTGTTGATTTCTGATAGAAGATTAATCCCATATAATCAGGAGATAAAGTGATTAATTCCCTAATATTCTCAGGGTTTCTCATGCCACAGACTTTTAACTGAAGAGAGCTCATCTTTATATTTTGACTTTTTTATTGGTCAAGGCATTCAGTTCTTCAATAAATTTTTCAGCGCTCTTACCAGGTCTCCCGCTTTTCATGAAATTCTCGCCTATAAGAAAACCCTCGAAACCATATTCTTTTAGGTCTGCAATAGTTTCTGGTTTACTAATTCCACTTTCGCTTACCTTTACAAAATCACTCGGAATAGCACTTGCCAAATTCTTTGAAACAGCAACATCTGTTTTAAAGGTTTTTAAATCCCTATTATTTACACCTAAAAGATCCACATTTTCATTAAGGCTCTTTTCAAGTTCTTCTTGGTTATGAATTTCCAAAAGTACCTCCATCCCTAAACTATGAGCTAAAGCCCCGTAAGATTTTAATTGGTCAGGGCTAAGGGCAGCAGCAATTAATAAAACAGTATCCGCTCCTATTGATTTAGATTCGATTATCTGGTACTCATCTACAACAAAATCTTTTCTAAGAATAGGGCAATAGTTAAAATTTCTCACCTTCTTTAGGTCTTCATTTTTGCCTCCAAAGTACTTTGTATCTGTTAAAACTGATAAACCAGAGGCTCCTGCTTGCATATAACCGATACTTGTTTTTTCAATATCTACATGAGGGTTAATAGCGCCTTTAGAAGGGGATTTCCTTTTTATTTCTGCAATAATTCCTGACTTATCATCTCGCTGAATGTATTGTTTCATTGAGAGTGGTTTCCCTCCAAAATAAACGCTCTGTTCCAGCAGCTTTACTGGAAAAAGTGATTTGCGTTCTGCAACTTCCTTTATTTTATCTGCTATAATTTGGTCTAATATATTCATGGTTATTCTTTAATTCAAACTAAAAATTTTTTGGTCATTATTGACTAGTTTTTTAAACTTTGTCAAAGCTTTTCCTGATTCTAGAGATTCCCTTGCCTGAAAGATACCTTCCTCCATGGTAGCTAACTGTTTCCCACAATAAATAGCCATTCCAGCATTCGCAATCACTGCTTCATTTTGAGCCTTAGTCCCTTTTCCTGAAAGGATATCAACAAACACTTTCGCTGAATCTGCTATTGTTTTACCTCCAGATAGCTCTTCCGCTTTTACTTGATTCAAACCAATATCTTCAGGATAAATAATTTGTTCAGAATTATTACTGATCATTTTGAACCCACCTGTTAAAGAAATTTCATCGTATCCGTCCAATGAATGGAGTACCACAAAGTTCTTATCACTTTTTTGATAAAGGTACCCATAAATCCTGGCCAACTCTAAGCTAAACACACCTACCAATTGGTTTTTAGGAAAGGAAGGATTAACCATTGGCCCCAACATATTAAAGAACGTCTTAACTCCCAAATCCTTTCGTATAGGCCCTACATTCTTCATTGCAGGATGAAAAAGCGGTGCATGTAAAAAGCAGATTCCTGATTCATCCAAGCTTTTTATTAATTGATCTTTGTCATTTGTAAACTCATAGCCAAAATAAGCCAGTAAGTTAGATGAACCACAAACAGACGAAACTCCATTATTTCCGTGTTTTGCTACATGTTGGTCAGCCCCTGCAACTACAAACGAGGAAAGTGTAGAAATATTAAATGTATCTTTTCCATCACCACCAGTTCCGCAAAGGTCTATGGCATTATAATCTGCTATTTCCAATGGGATGCATAACTCTAACATAGCATCTCTAAAGCCTTCCAATTCCTCAACGGTAATACTTCTCATGAGGTACACTGTCAAGAATGCTGCTACTTGGCTTTGGTTATACTCCCCTTTTGCCAATTTAATCAGCACTGCTTTTGCTTCTTCTTTAGTTAAAGAGTTATATTCAAATAGTCTATTTAGAACTTCTTTCATATCAAATCTTTCTATTTAATATTTAACCAGTTTTGAATCATTGCTTTGCCGTGCTCAGTCAGGATGGACTCAGGATGAAACTGAACTCCTCTTACATTGTGTTCCCTATGGCTGATAGACATTATTTGGCCAGCTTCATCCCTAGCGGTAACTAGTAAATCATCTGACATCTCTTCCGCTGCAACACTCCAAGAATGGTATCGGCATACTTTGAATTTCTTGGGTAAACCTTCAAATAAAGGTTCATTATCTACTGAAAGTATTACATCAGTAGCAATCCCATGATAAACTTCAGGTAAGTTGAAGATTTCACCACCGTAGGCTTCTGCAATTGCCTGATGGCCTAGACATACCCCTAAAATACTTTTCTGGTTACCATATTTTTTAATAAGCGAAGGCATAATCCCAGCCTCCGATGGAACACCAGGGCCAGGAGACAATAATATCCGATCATATCCCCCTACTTCTTCCAGTGACATTTTATCATTTCTAATTACATCATGTTCCTCTCCTAATTCTCTTAATATATGAACAAGGTTATAAGTAAAAGAATCGTAATTATCTAATACTAAGGTTTTCATATTTTTTCTGCCTCCTCCAGGGCAAATTGTAATGCAGCTAATTTATTATAGACTTCTTGCACTTCACTTTCGGGGTTAGATTTAGATACTACGCCAGCACCAGCTTGAAAGTTCAAGCGATTATTTTGACTTAAGAAAGATCGGATCATAATGGCATGGTTAAAATCACCATTAAAGCCCATAAACCCTATTGCTCCTCCATAATACCCTCTAGCAATGTGTTCATAGTGATCTATTAGCTGCATCGCCTTGTGCTTAGGAGCACCAGAAAGTGTGCCAGCAGGAAATGTAGAAGCTACCATTTCCAAAGGAACTTCTCCTTTTTTTAATTGCCCAACAACCTTAGAAACTAAATGAATCACATGGGAAAAATACTGAATCTCTTTGTAGGTTTCCACCTCTACCTTCTCACTACTTTTGCTAAGGTCATTCCGAGCAAGATCTACTAACATAATGTGTTCACTATTTTCTTTTGGATCAGCATGAAGTTGCTTAGCCAATTCTGCGTCAGCAAGATCATCACCAGTTCTCCTAAAGGTTCCCGCTATTGGGTAAATAGTCGCTTTATCATCTTTTATAACAATTTGTGCTTCAGGTGAAGAGCCAAATATCTTAAAATTTCCATAATCGAAATAGAACAAATAAGGAGATGGGTTTATAGACCGGAGTGCACGATACACTTGAAATTCGTCTCCTTTAAAATCTACCTTGAACCTCCTAGAAAGTACTATCTGAAAAACATCCCCAATATCACAATGATGTATTCCTTTCTTGACAATCTCTAGATAGGCTGAATCTGTTAAATCAGAACGAATTTCACTACTTCTATTGAAATTAAAGCTCGGGAAATTTTTACTTGCAATCAATGACTCTATCTGAGTAATCCCTTTCGGTTCACTCCCCTCTATCTGATGTTCAAAAATGTATAACTCATTTTTAAAGTGATCTAACACAATTACATACCTGAAGAGGTTATAAATCACTTTGGGCGTATCAAAATCTGGATTCTTATTGACAAGGGTAATATCTTCAAAATTAGTTACTGCTTCATAGGCCATATATCCGAATAACCCATTTTGTACAAAATTGAAAGTTTTTGAGTCATCACTTTCAAAAGACTTTGCAAACTGATCTAAATGCTGTACTAAATCTTTCTGGTTTGTCAACTGGAACCTATCGTCACTTCCATCTGGATATTGAATATTGACGTTATCATCTGCGTCTAGTAGAAACTCAGCAATTGGGTCACAACAGATATATGAGAAACTGTCTTCATCACCGTGATAGTCTGAGCTTTCCAATAAAAAAGAATGCGCAAACTTATCTCTTAGCTTTAAGTATATACTCACTGGCGTAACAGTATCTGCCAGTTGCTTTTTATAAGTCGTAATAAATTTAAAATTCTTTTTATTCATTTTCTCTAAAATGTTAGAAACAAAAAAACCCGCTGCGAAGAGCGGGTTTATAATATTTATATATAACGTAGCTGTTCGCGACTATATGCTATAATCGTTCCACCACCACGCTTTGTTTGTCATTCTTGAATTCATATTGCTAATCTAAAATAAGGAAAGTAAATTCCAAAACGTTATGAGAGATATTTAATAATATATGCTAATTATTTAGTAGGATATATATGATTTAGTCTTTTATAATACTTAATCATCTACAAAAACCTCCTATTGATCAAAAAAAAAATGATTTCTGCCATCAAGTTATTTACTTTTGCTCAAGTTAATAAGAACAAAGATAAATATATAAGTATGTTACCCATCGAAGATCAGGTTAGTATATTGGTTCATATATCCAAAGCGGACAAGTTTGTGGATGAAGCGGAAAGCAAAATGATCCATAGAATTGGTAAAGCTGGAGGTCTTTCACAACAGGAGGTCGAAAATATAATTGACAATCCTAAAAAAATAGCTAATTTAAGAAATTTGCCTAGTGATGAAAAGTTCAATTATCTATACAATACAATTCAGTTAATGAAAGTAGATAAAAGAGTTCATCAAAAAGAGATTGCCTTTTGTGAAGTGCTTGCGATGAACTTAGGATACAAACCTGGCGTGGTGGGAGAATTGTCTCAATACATATTTAGTGATCCGAATACAGTGACAAATCTTGATTTTCTAAAAAATCTAGCGGATCAACATATCATTTCTTATTAACAAATACTCAGGCAGAGTTCTCATTTTCAATACATAACAGACAATCCGTGATCCATAAGAAGAGTTTTTCTTTTTTAATCCTGTTTATAATTTTACTCGCCAGTAAACACGCATTTTCTCAAAACCCACCTCAAACTACCTCACTAAATATAACTAGGGCTGTTGGTAGTCAAATAATAGTTGATGGTGTGTTGGATGAATCAATTTGGAAAAATGCAGATGTAGCAGAAGATTTTTATCAGACCTTCCCTATTGATAATGAGTTTGCTACTGAACAAACTGAGGTAAGAATAGCTTACGATGATAAAAATCTATATATAGGGGCTGTTTGCTATACTTCCCAAGATGGAGAATTCATCATTGAATCCTTGAGAAGGGATTTTAATTTTGGCCGTAATGATGTATTTGCAGTTTACATTGACCCCTATAATGACCAGTCAAATGGTTTTTCATTTCAATTAACCCCCTATAATGTCCAAAGAGAAGGTTTGGTTACCTTAGGTGGAGACGTAGCTGATGATTGGGACAACAAATGGTTTAGCGAAGTCAAAAGGTACAAAGATAAATGGGTGATTGAAATGGCCATTCCTTTTAAGTCTTTCAAATTCAATAGCATTAAAGAATGGAATATCAACTTCCTTAGAAATCATCCTAAAATTAACCAAAGATCTACCTGGATTGCTGTCCCCATTCAATTTAGGTCTTCAGATTTAATCTATACTGGCAAATTAATTTGGGATAAGCCCCCAACGAGCTCTAAAGTAAACACTACACTTATTCCATATGTTACAGCTCAAAATATTAATAACCTTGAAGATAGTACTATAATAGGGTCAGTCTCTAGCGCCAATGCTGGAATAGATGCTAAAATAGGACTAGGCCCTTCGTTAAACCTAGATATAACGATAAATCCAGATTTTTCCCAAGTTGAAGTTGATCAACAGGTTAATAACCTTGGAAGGTTTGAAATATCTTTTCCTGAAAGGAGGCAATTCTTTTTAGAGAATCAAGATTTATTTGCCCAAAGTGGCTTCCCTCCTTCTCGGCCATTTTTCTCCAGAAGAATAGGCATTATCGGGTCGGGCTCAAGTGCTCAGCAATTACCAATTAGAGGGGGTGCTAGATTAAGTGGGAAAGTAGGAAAAAACTGGCGTGTTGGCCTACTAAACTTACAAACAGGAAGTGAAGAAATAGAAAATGAAACGTTCGCTGCTCAAAATTATACTGTTGCCGTATTTCAAAGACAAATACAACAACGGTCTAATATTGGAGGAATTTTTGTCAATCGATTGGCAACCAATTTCGATGAAAATGATTCAACAATCAACAACGCAAAATTTAATCGAGTATTTGGCCTGGACTATAACTTAGCGACAATTGATAATAAATGGACTGGAAATACTTATTACCATAGATCCATTACTGCTGACTCTTCCTCGAGCAAAAGTTTCTCACATGGAATTTTTACTCGTTATCAAACACGAAATATAAGAATAAATTACTTCCATAATTTTGTTGGTGAAAACTATAATGCGGAAGTTGGGTTTGTAAGAAGAACAGGGATTAAAACATTTGGCAGTAACTGGAGTTACAGTTTTTATCCTGAAGAATCAAAAACTTTTGTGACCCATGGTCCAGAAATCAGGTTTGAAACCACTACGGATCCAGACCTCAACACCCTAGATAGAGAGTTCAATTTAGGATATAATTTCAGGTTATTGAACACTTCAAATTTTAATTTAAGGGTTAGTAGACAATTAGTAACTTTAAGAAGTTCGTTTGCCCCTAATGGAATTGCAGAAGACATTTTGGATGCAGGCACTTCATATACCTTTAACAGGTTTGACCTTTCTTATAATAGTGATTCAAGAAAGGTTTTCAATTTTAGGAGTAGTTTCTCAGCTGGTGAATTTTTTAATGGAAAAAGAACCAATTACAGACTTGATTTAAATTATAGGATACAACCTGTATTTAGAGCAAATATAAATATTGATTACAATAGACTTAATTTTTCTGAACCATTTTCAAGTATAGAATATTTACTAATAGGTACAAGGTTAGACTTAACCCTCACTACAAAATTGTTTTTGACTTCCTTTGTTCAGTTTAATGACAGAGCCGATAATTTTAACATAAACACTCGCTTGCAATGGCGTTTCAAACCTGTTTCAGATATCTTTTTAGTCTTTACGGAGAATTATGGAGGGGATTTTGAAACAAATAATTTCCTTCCGGAAATACAGAATTCCAATAAAAGAAATAGAGCAATTGTTCTTAAATTCACTTACTGGTTGAATATATAAAATAAGGCTATCATCAAAAGAGTGTGATAGCCGTTTCGTCTCAGCAAAGCCTTCCGCAAGAGACCTTGAGTTTTTTAATTTCAACAATCATGATTGCTTAAGATTTCCTGACTTTATTGTTTCATGAATTCAGCAGCCTATGAACCAACACCGACCCAGTGCCGCTGCAGAGAAAGTAACGGCGCTCCCAGAACAAGGGTACGGAGTATCTATGGACAATTTAATGATCGACTTAGCGTCTCCGCAAAGATGCTGCATCGCCTACGCAAGAGTTGGAATGTCCTATCAGGGGAATTAATATCCCTTAGGGAATGGAGTTCTCCGCAGCAGGCTGACGAGATATCAAGTGGCTTTTCTTCAAAAAAAAGCTACTTCCGATCCAAGAACCGAAGAAGTGGACCAACCCCGCCCCAAAGGTACGGGGTATCTATGGCAATAATTTAATAATCGACTCAAGAGTCGGGGCGCCCTGCCAGGGAAATGAACCAACCCCGACCCAAGGGTACGGGGTATCTCTATCGGCCAAAAGCTTTTTTATCGACTCAAGAGTCGGGGAATTAGGTATCCCTCAGGGATTAAACCACTTTAGATTAAATTAATTTAAATGTGCTATCCTCCAACATTCAGTTTTTAATGATCTCGTCTCGTTGTATCTATTACTCCAATTTATGTTTATGGTTAGGGATTCCGCTTTTAAAATTTTCGAAACCAAAATGGATAAAAAGTTATCAGAATTAGAGAGTGATTTTCATAAAATCATTGAAAATCAGATGAATTACTGATGAAATCATCTCTTTTATCTGTTATTTCTGTCTAAAATTAGATGATCTTTTTTTTAGAAATAGAATCCCTGCGTTTATGGGGCCTATTAGGTGTTTTAGTAAATTTGATTTTGACAAAGCGATTCCCGCCGGAGGGAGAAAGCAAGCATAACATCGCATTGAATAGTATTTTTAACGCATGGCAAATATTAAATTTGCTAAAAATATGCGCCCTTATAAATCTAAATTGGTATTACTCACTTAAATCACAGCAAAGTGCCTCCCAGAAGATCTCATTGTAAATCCAGCATATTGAAAATTAATACATTATCCAATAAGGGAAGATCAAAAATAATTATTAAGAACCTAAATTATTGAAATCAATATTTTGTAAATGAATTCACAAGGTACTCACTTGACGAGTAAAGCTTTTATACCTTATCAGCTAATCAAGGTTTTAATGCTATTTCAATATCATTTAGAAGTTTTTTCGAAACTTTTCTTGGGTGTTCTTTTTTGAAATCTTCCAATACTTTGAAAGCTTTACCACCTATTTCATAAAGTCCTATTGGGTTTTTATCAAAATTATAACTTCCAATTACGAAGTCTAACTCAGCTTGAATCTTTTCTTCAATACCTAGTGAGGATAATTTTTCTTTAGCATCTAAACATGCTTTTTCGATTTTTTGTTCAGGAGCAACAACTGCCATAACGTAAAAATTTTAATTGTCAATTTCGCACAAAAATAGTGACTACGATTTAATTTACATAATTTATTTGTTAAATAATTATTAATTAATCAATAAAACAAACAATAGTTATAATAAAGACTGTCTTTTCATACTCTTGTGCACTACCATAAACCATAATGGAGGAAAAGTAGACAAAAGCATCATCCCTGGGTAACCTGTGGGCATTTGCGGACTATTGTCCAGATGTCTTAGTATTTGATATTTTCTACTCGTCAAAAAATGATGATCTGAATGTCTCGACAATTCAAATAATAAAAGTCTCCCAATAGTATGGTCACTATTCCATGAGTGAGAAGGGCTTACCCTCTCATAACTTCCATTCTCTTTTCTTTTTCTAACCAAACCATAATGTTCTATATAGTTAACCGTCTCAAGTAACAAAAAACCATTAATAGCCGCTAGCGTAAAACATACTGTCACCTGCCACCCAAAGAAAAAAAATATAATAACTAGAAATGTAATTTGAATCAATTGAAAAACTAGCATTTCATTGTGATATGAGAAAGTAGATTTACCCTTCTTTTTAGCACCATCATTTCCTATATGCCAAGCTGAGAGGTAGGCAAATAAGACAGACCGAACCCAGAAAAAATAAAGATTCTCTCCATACCTAGCTGAGCTTGGGTCTTCCGGAGTACTTACTCTTTTATGGTGACCTTTATTATGTTCTATATAAAAATGCATATAAAGAGAGGTCAATAGTAATGATTTTGCTAAAAACCTTTCAAATGGTTTTGTTCTGTGACCTAGCTCATGTGCCACATTAATTCCAAAAACACCACAAAGTAGTCCTAAAGAGCTAATCCTGCCCGCTAGGTCAAAAGCAGATAATCCAGATTCATTGATATTATAGAAAAACAAAATTAAAAACCCATATTGAATGGGGACTATTAAGTATAGCATAAAATCATAAACTCTATCTTTATTTCTGATTTCCTCCTCTTCTTCTGACAAGTTGCGTGCATCAGGCCTGAAGAATAATTCAAGAAATGGAATGATTAGAAAAGAATAAATAACTGGCAAGAAAGTCAAAATTCCATGAGAGTAAAACGATATAAAAACTGTTACTGGAAGTGTCAGTACAGTAAGGTATTTCAAAGACTTCATTATAAACTAAGCTAATTCCTCTCAAACTACACATTAAATTTTACCATTAAAAAGGTTTTCTTCTTCTTGTTTAGCTTTAAACTTGAAAAAATATCCAATGCTCACCCCAATTACCAAATTATTGGAAGTATCTGGGATACCAGATGACCTAGTCCCAATTTTTAAAATATTTGTCAAAGAATAACTAAAATGACTCGATAACTGTATTGCACCAAACCCAAAATCACTTAAAATACCAGCACCTATTTTTCCTCCAGCTCCAATTTTATTTCCGCCTCCATTCTCAAACGGGAACACATCTGATGCCCCCACATTAATAAAATCATCTTCTGTGTCATCATCTATAGGCAAGTTATTAGATGAGCTATTTAATAGAAATTCGGCAAATATCCCTGTGCTTAAAAATATCTTGGTCTTCTTTTTACCAAAATATACGATTCCACTAAAAGGAATTTCCAAGTAGTTTAAGTCTAAAGTATAATCTTCTATCGCTACTTGTCCCGGGAACGTTTGTCCATATCCTTTCTCAACGTAATTAAACGAAAATTCTATCCCTGTATTTAAAAAGCCTTTTTTGACAGGCGCAAAATGTTTGAAGTTTAAACCAAGATTAATACCTGCCTGTAAAGTTGTTCTAATATTAGTGGGAAAAGCCAAATGATTAAAAAATACAGTAGAAAAATTAGGCCCTCCAGTCACTCCTATATAAACCTGTCTTTGGGCAAATGCGCTGCCACAAAAAAGCAAAGAGCCTATCAATATTATTTTTAATTTTACCATTCTTAACTTTTAATTATTTTGATCTTAGATATATTCATTACCTCCCATAAAGACCTGTTAACCAGTGTTCGATTAATAATTTCTTTCGTATTTAAGTTTTCAACTCACATATTTATCTCATTTACAATCTTTCGCCCACCAGCCAGACAGACTCCTACGGCAACGGTTGCTGCCTTTTGCAGGCGCTTAGTACCTCTGTGGCAAAAGGTAATCGCAGTGGCAAACCACCCAAAAGGCTAGTCTCCATGGAATGGAAAAATTTGAAATAGTTTAGCCACCTTGTCTTGGTAACTGCGTCAATCGCTCTGAGAGCGATATCAACAGCAGGGGCTGACCAAGCAAATCTTTCAAAACTGCTCGAAGAGCTTTTATGTGTACTTTTTAAAATCAAGTACAGGTTCTCATTAATATCTAAAACTTTGACACAAAATAATACGATTTTATGCTTATTTTAGTATTAAAATAAAAACAATCCCATCAAACAGTTAATTTAATGACTAAACAAGTTAAGTTTAAATGACAAATTATGGCAAAAGCTACACCAGTATTAATAGAAGCTATTAGAAGGACAGCAAAAAAACTTGAAAGAGGTGCTCCCTATCAGTGGGGTCATATGGGTAGTTGTAATTGTGGAAATTTAGCTCAGGAAATCACAAGTATTTCAAACCAGGAAATTCATAAATCTGCAATGAAAGGCAGAGGTGACTGGCAAGAGCAAATCATAGATTATTGCCCCACTTCTGGAATGCCTATGGATTCTCTTATTGGTCAATTGATAGATGCTGGCCTGAGTACAGTAGATCTGCAAAACCTAGAAAGGTTATCAGATAAGAAAGTACTGTCCAAGCTCAAAAATATAAAGTCACATCTAAAGCATAACCACAGAGATGATGTGGTACTTTATTTAATGGCGTGGAGCAATCTACTTGAAGAAGAAATAAGTGATCGTATTACCATTAATTTGGTTACAGAAACACTTAACTTAATAGAAAACTAACCATTTAATAATATATTTTCATACTTAAGTTCCTACTCATCACGTTTATTTGGGTATGAAAAATGATGATTATATACTAGATGATAGTTATTTAAGTGATTTTGATGACGAAGAAGTTATTGAAAGGGAAACAAAATCTATAGATTTGCTTTTAGCGGAAAATGAGAAAATTCCGTTTGAGCATGAAGTAAGACTAATAGATGATTTTTAGTGGTTCACGAATATTTCAAAAAGGAAACTGAAGAATTTAAAATTTTGATTCAAATTAACCCCAAGTCTCTGAAAGGCTTAGAGTTACTTGTATTTCCCGATCAGTCTATTGAAAAAACAAAAAGAATCTTTGACGAAGAAATTTATGATGATCTCGCTGCTGATGAGTTTGAAAAATGTAGTCCCTTGGAATTTAACTTAAATCTTAAAGGAATTTTTTAGTCAATTTTATTGCGGATTAAGTTTATCTATATAACTTTGCAGCGGCAACTGATACGACCAGCTCCTGCTGAATCCCCCAGGTCTGGAAGGGAGCAAGGGTAAGTGGTTGTAGCGGTGCGATATCTGTTGCCATTTTTTCCTCTCCTTAGTTTACATTTGCTTAATCATATTTCTTATTTAACACTCAATAAATTACATGAAATTTTTTATCGATACTGCTAATTTATCAGAAATTCAAGAAGCTTACGACCTTGGTGTATTAGATGGTGTAACTACTAATCCATCATTAATGGCGAAAGAAGGTATTACTGGAGAAGAAAATATCAAAAATCACTACAAAGCTATCTGCGACATAGTTGATAATAATGTAAGTGCAGAAGTAATTTCTACTGATTTAGCAGGAATGTTAAAGGAAGGTAGAGAACTTGCAGCATTAGACGAAAAAATTGTTGTGAAAATCCCGATGATCAAAGATGGTATCAAAGCTATCAAACAATTTGCTTCTGAGGGTATTAGAACCAATTGCACTTTAATTTTTAGCGCAGGGCAGGCTTTATTGGCGGCTAAAGCAGGTGCTAGTTATGTTTCTCCTTTTATAGGAAGGTTAGATGACGTAAGTCAGGATGGGCTTTTGCTAATAGAGCAAATAGTAGGCATCTATGATAATTATGGTTACGACACAGAAGTATTAGCAGCTTCAGTAAGACATACCATGCATTTAATCCACTGTGCAGAAATAGGTGCACATGTATCTACTTGTCCTTTAAAGGTAATTACTGGATTACTAAAACATCCTCTTACAGATAGTGGATTGGAAAAATTCTTGGCAGATTATAACAAAGGAAACAAATAATCCGACCAAGCTCAAATAGCTATATGTACATAATTAAAGTAAAAGGAAAAGCTAAAATCCCTAATTATATACAACTTAGAGATGATAACTTTGTCTTGATTGCTTATTTCAGAGCAGATCGACCTTTAAAAAAACTAGAGAAATATGGCTTAGAAGGGAAAGAAGAAGCTCTACAGGAAGTGATCAATTCACTTCCTTTTGGTAAATTACAGAAATTAGAAATTTAATTAGAGGTATGTCTTTTTCCAATGATCCTGTAATACAAGTAGCTGATGCTACAATCTTTCAAGAAAATAACTCTATTCTTAGTCATCTGAACTTCAATATAGAGAAAGGCGAATTTGTCTATTTAGTTGGCAGAACAGGAAGTGGTAAATCGTCCTTATTAAAAACACTTTATGCCGATCTTCCACTGAGGTTAGGAAATATTAGGTTGGGTGAATATAATATTCGTGAGGTTAAGAGAAAAGAAATTCCTTTCTTACGTAGAAAAATTGGTATCATCTTTCAAGACTTTCAATTATTTCCTGATAGAACTGTATCAGAAAATATTTTCTTTGTCATGAAAGCTACTGGCTGGAAAGATAAGGCAAAAATGAAATCAAGGTTAGCAGAGGTTTTAATGCGTGTTGGTTTAGGATCTGTATCGGGAAAAATGCCTCATCAACTCTCAGGAGGAGAACAGCAACGCATTGTCATCGCAAGAGCCTTGGTAAACGAACCGATGATTCTATTTGCTGATGAGCCTACAGGTAATTTAGACCCAGAAGTTTCAGATGGAATATTTAAATTATTCCTCGAAATTAATAAAAGTGGTACAGCTATTTTAATGGCAACTCACAATCATCATTTTATAGAGCAATATCCAGCTCGAGTTTTAAAATGTGAAAAAGGAAAATTACTAGACTCTAATAATGAACAATTTGAATTGACGGAAATTTATTGAATTGATCAAGACTAACTGAGCAATTGGCTGAAATGGTTCTTTATTGAATAGTTAAGCACTCACCTAGTTCGGTTTAGTGATTTTTGTTTTTTAATGATCATAAAAACTCCTAAAAGAAATCCCGACAAAATCAATCCATAAAGTAACCAGTCCCTATTTTTATTCTCAAAATTCATTTTTCCATAGTTACCGGTTAAAGTATAGTTTGCCCAATAATATGGATGTCTAAAAGCAGGCGAATAGGCATTAATAAAGTCTATTTTCGCTAAACGAAGTGCATGACTTTTTCGCTCTCCTTTTATCAAGTATTTTCCGAAGTTTAACATGATCCGATAACTAGATTCATCATTTGCATTCCATAAACTAGCAATCAAACTATTGCATCCTGCATAATAAAAAGCTCTCTGCAAACTTATTAGCCCTTCTCCTGATGCGTATTTTCCATAACCACTTTCACATGCACTCAATATGCCAACACTTTCAGGGATACTAATGCCATAAATTTCATGTGCATGTAGAACATTATCATTTTTACCAAATTGCTCATTTGGGTTGGTGAAAAATATAGCTGAATTTAATGGGGATTGTTCGTTAGAAACACCATGGGCACTCAGGTGAAATATACTATGGGGCTTCACCTGTTTTAAAAAAGCCGCTTCTGTTGCCTCCTCGCCATAATAGGCCACACCGCCAAGTATTTTTTGCATTTCATATACCTCTAATGTGTTATATAACAATCTTCCTAATTTATATTCTTTAATTCTACGATTACCTTGACCATTTCTTAAAGTGACTACTTGCCCTGTCCGATAAGTAGGCGCAAAACCTGAGTAATTATTAATCTTGTTATTTTGAAGTTGATTATTAATTTTTCTTAGCTTTAACGAAAGTTCATAGCTAATATCAAAATCTTCAACCATAAATTTCCCAGATAGATCATTAATCAACGTTTCAAATGGCAAATAATGTAATAATCCATCTGGAATAATATTTAGTTGGTCAACGCCTTTTAGTAATTCAAAATCAAAGATTTGCCTTGAGATTTCCATTGATAGCTTACGGTAAGTCTCAAATGGAAATGAATCCTTATTCTTTGCTGGGTTAGTATGGAGACATGACAAATAATTATTGAATTTTTCTTTTGATAATTCATATTTTTTAAATGATCTTAGTTCCTTTGATAAATAAATAGCATATAGGAATTCTTTAGCGGCAAAATAATGAATGATTAACTCGCCGTGTTTTAACGCCTTTTGAATATTATCTAAATCAGGTACATTATCATCATATTTTAACTGATAATAAGTAGGAAATTCCTTTTCTAAAAACGCTATATGTTTCTCAAGATCAGTATGTTTATTCTCTAGTAAATTAAGTGTCTTTTCGTCCTTATGGTTACTCTTTTTTAGAATTTCTTCTGCTAAAGTGATTTCTCTTCTCAACTTATCTGTCTTAACCAATGCACTATCTGGAATATTTGCATATTTAATTGCCTCCCGACCTTGAATCTTCTCTAATAACGTAAGGGATTTAGATTTCTCTGAGAACCAAAATGCCTCTGATATATATCTTCCATTTTTAGTTTTTTGATAGTTTTTCCATGCCAACATAATAGCTCCTTCCATTAACTCTTTACTTTGAACTGAGAGAAACTCTTTGAATTCTCTAGAAGGAAATGTTTTTCTCAATGTTTCTGCTAACTGAACAACTTGATGAAAATCTACTAAAACAGAATCACTGAAATTAACCTGATCATCCAATAGTGCCTTTTTAAATCTACTAAGTACATATTCAACTTGTAGTGGAAGTATTAGTATCGCCTTAGATTCTATGCTTAAAAACTCACTTTTTCCTTTGAAAGAGCTCAAACCATTTTTAGCATACATGATTGATTCTTTGATTTTCCCTTCTTCCCTACTGGATTTTGATAGTCTCTGTATCAATTCCATAGTCCTAGCATCAGATGAACCATACTTGGCATTTGCAATTTTTAACGCCTTCCGGTAACTTAGAGATGCTTCATTTGGTTTTCCTTTTTCAAGAAGGATATCACCTTTTTGTTTCTCTACATAATTGAGAAATGCCTCATTTGACCTTAGTAATTCTCTTGCAGGAATAAGTAAAGTTAAAGCCTTTTGGTGATCACCTAGCAAAGCATATGCTTTTGATAAATTAATTAAGGTAGAAGATTTATTAATTCTCTGCGCTGGTAAATCCGTTAATGATTCTAATAATAAAAGTGACTGTTCCAAATATTCTTTGGCCTTTGAAGCAAACATAGAATCCGAAGTTTGCTTATACATGGTTATATAGGCAGTACCTATACTCTGATAGCCAATAGACTGTTCTAGTTGATAATTTTCCTCATCTAAAGATTTAGGGAGGTAAAAAAGCGCTTTTTGATAGTTTTCAAGTGCTCTGGCGACATTCCCGCTTGATAAATAGTTTATACCAATACTTGTAAAAGTATCATAGAAAAGCAGTGAATCAGTTAATTCTCCATTTACAATATTTCGATAGGCTGAAATAGCCCCTAAATAATCCCCTAGTCTCCGCAAATAGGATGCTTCTGTGTAAGCAATGTCACCTTTTAACACAGCACTTAAGCTATCTGGGTATGCTCTTTCAAGCAATTTAGCTTGGTTAATTCCAAATTGCATTAACTTCAAATCATTGAAATTCTGTGCAAGCCATGCCCTATTTATGTGACATTGTGCGATTCTAGAAACTAAATTATTCTGCTCAGCAAGTAATTGTATTTTATTTAGATGATTAGTTGAAATCTCAAAATCACTATAGAAAGGACCTCCATATATCACACCATATAAGCTGTCTATTTTTTGATTTACATTTTGTGATTGACCCCAAATTTCAAATGAAATCATCAAAAAAACAACCAGAACAAATAATGCAAGCCCTTTACTTTCCAAAATTTACCATTTTAATGGAAAGTTACACCGAAAACATCAAAATAACATATGATGAAGTAATGCCAATAGAGTAAAAACCCTATTGGCACAAATTTCTTTTATAATTGAACTTTAAGATTAGTCTCCATCAATTCTCCTTCTAACTCTACTATGGTCAATACTTCAACAATAACCTCTTGTTCATAAAGCTCGAACAATGGCGTTTCAAAATTTAAGGTAGCCAGTGAATTTTCCTCATCGTAAGAAATAGTTCCTTGCTCTTCTCCATTTATGATTTCTATTATCTCTCCATTCAAGATAATTCGAGCTTCAATTGCTGAAGGAATGACAGAGTGAATAGCTAATTTGAAGGAAGTTACTTCCGGAAAACAGACTGTTCCAAATAAGCCATCACAAACTTTAGACATACAAGTTGACCCAAAACTTTGCCTCTTATCTCCAACTAAAAGTGGTTTTTCTACTCCTATCTGCGGGCATTCTTTCGGTCTCCTAGGTCTAATCGTCCCCCTAACAGCTTGACTTACCTGACTTGCTACCTGGCTCAGGTTTTCACAATCGTAAGAATTGCCTTTTTTCTTACACTGTTCAAAGTTAAATTTTACTGTAGTACCATTGTAGACAATGTAAACAGGCTCATCGTCTTCATCATCCTCTGAATCTTCATCTTTTGAAGCCTCACCAATTGCAGGGTTTAATCCTGAGTTAAGTGAATCAAATTCATCCTGTTCAGAAGTCTCACATCCAAATGCAATAATCATTACAAGAAACAATTGCATTAAATTTTTAGAAGTTATCATCTTCATTTGAGTGTTTTAGTTAATAGTTTTTAATAATTGTTCTGCTTGTGTTCCATAAGCATGATTATTATCTAGCGTAATTAAATTCAATAATTCAATAGTTTTTATATTCTGTCCCTCCTTTAAATAAGCCAAGGAAAGGTACCATTCAGTAGCATCATTCAGCGGAAATTGCCCCTTTTTTAGAAGTTCTTCAAATACATGAATCGCTTTCTCGGTGTTTCCAACAGCCAATTGAGATTGTCCTAAATAGAACAATACTTGAAGATTTTCAGGATGGTCTTTTAAGTACTTGTTCAACTTATTTTCAGCAGTTTGATAATTCTTTAATGAATACTCAAATAAACCTTCGTTTAGTTCATTATTATCTCCCCTATCAGAAACAACATTTGGATAGGCTTTGTAATAGGAAGCAAAAATTTCTTCATTACTTGGTTTTGACAAAAACATCCACCAAGCACCAATCATGATGATCAAAGAGACGGATGCTGCTAGGCCTAACCCAAACCAGTTTTTAGACTTTCTTTGACTCGGTTCTTCTGAAAGCTTTGCTTCCCAAGTTGCTATATTCTGTCTTAACTGTTCATATCCTGTATTTGCAATCCCACTTCTAATAGTTTGGTAAGCCTGGTAATCACTTTTAAAAGACTCATCCGAAATAAGTCTACTTTCAAATGAATTTACCTCCACATCGGTCAATTTGCCTGCATTGTATTGATCAAAAAGAGCTAATAAATCTTCATCAAACCCCATGATCATTTGATTTTGTTTTGAAACTCATTCCACATTTTTCTCAATTCTGACATACACAGGCTTTTCTTCTTCTTTACTACTTTGTCATTTTTATATCCCATTCTTTCAGCTATTACATCATGGCTAAAACTATGGAAGTAAAACATTAGCAAAAGAGATTTACATGGCTCACCAAAAATCTCCAATACTTTCATCATTTGGTCATTTTCGTCTAACTTTTCTTGAAAGGTTAAAAAAGTCTCGTTGTCAATTATTTCCGTGTCTTCTATATTTTCTATGATTCTATCTGAGGTCTTAAATTTTTGCCTCATTAAGTTCTTCCCGATACCAAAGAGGTAAGTTTTTGGGTGATCTATCTCTAATATTTTTTCACTTTTAATATTCATGTAAAATGCCAAAAAAGCATCTTGATATAACGAAGAGCTTTCTTCACTATTCAATTTATACTTTTGTTCAAACCAAATTTTAAAGTCATTTCGCCAATTCCCATATAGATTTTCCATATAGGATTCATCTCCTTCTTTTATTCTTTGCAAAAAATCTTCTGCTACTTTCAAATGATCATTCGTTAATTAGTGAAACTATTTCCGAATAGGTTACCGTAATACCAATATTTATTTTCATGGTGAGCTAATCCATATAATCTATCAACTATTAAAAATGAAAGCGAATTACTTATTTGATCAACTTATTCGCATAGTCTTATCATTTAATTAATAGTCAGTAAATGCAAAATAATAGGTTTAATAACATTTTTTATAAAAAAAATCATTTTTCTGGTAACCTATCCATTTCTGCATCCCACTAAGTCTTGACAAAACTTAAATAATAAAGATTGTATGAAAAAAGTATATTTAATTTTATGTTCCATCGCATTAGTCATGATAGTTGCTTGTGGAGGTGAAGTTGATGATGTATTAAACTTACCTCCAAGTGCACTTATAATTGCTCCTGAATTAGTAGGGATAAACCAAGAGGTCACATTAAATGGACAAGGATCTCTTGACCCTGAAGGAGAAACATTAACTTATAGTTGGATATTGGCAGATCAACCTACTGGCAGTAATGCAACCTTAACTGATGCAAATACGGCAATTGCTTCTTTCACAACAGATGTGGAAGGGAATTACACAGTAAATCTTTCAGTATCTGATGGGAATCAATCAGGGGAAGAGTCAATCACTATAATAGCTTCTTCTGGGGCAAATCCAACTGCTATGATTACCAATGCAGATTCTAGGGAAATCACTGAAGACAACAATGTTTTCAGACCAAATGAAGAGTTCATTTTATCAGGTCAAACATCTTTTGATTTAGAGGATGGGCTCACTTTGGCTACCTATCAGTGGGAAATCACACAACAACCAGATGGTAGCGTCCCTATGTTAGTTAATGCAGCGACTAATGAAGCTACCTTTTCTTCGGAAACAGTAGGAATCTACACGATCCAATTAACAGTCACTGACAGTGATGGAAATGCAGGAATAGCAGAAGCTAACCTAGAAGTAAAAAGAATACCAATTCTACTCACCCAAGATATTTCTGCTAATGAAACTCTTGCCAATGTTTACGAAGACTCTAAATATTTAGATTATTTAGTTCCAACTAGTCAATCTATTATTAGCATAACTGCTGATTTAACTATAAATGAGGGCGTATCTATTGGTTTTCAAGAGAACACTGGCATGATTGTTACTAGTGGTGGAAGTATCAATGCCATAGGAACAAGTACTGATAGTATTGTTTTTAAAGGAGAAGAATCTACCAAAGGTTTTTGGAGAGGGTTATTAATCACCTCTAATAATACTTCTAATGTTTTATCTTTTATAGAAATTTCCGGAGGTGGAAGCAATGGATTTGATGGAGCTGGTTTAAAAGCAAATATAACCCTTCAAAATGATGGTAAACTTACTTTAACAAACAGTACCATCAGTAATGCCGATGGAAATGGTTTACTGATTAGAAGTGCGGAATCTGAATTAGTAAATTTTACAAACAATATAATTAAAGAGAATACAATACCTATAAGCTCATTAGTTAATCATTATCATTTTTTTGATAGTGGGTCTGATTATACAGGAAATACTAATGATTATATCAATACTAGTTCTAGAACCACTACAGATCAAGATGTTACTTGGAACAAGCTAAACGTGCCCTATAGATTAGCCACAGGGGTTACTAGTATTAGCAGTAACATAATCATAGAACCAGGGGCAGAGTTTTTAGGTATTTCAGAGGCTGGAATTTTCATTACTGAAAACGGATCATTGAATGCCACTGGCACCATGGATGCCCCTATTATATTCCGAGGCGAAAATGATACCGAAGGATCTTGGAGAGGGTTATCATTTGAATCTAACAATGCTTCTAATCAATTGATTCACACACAAGTCTCAAATGGTGGACAAAGAGGGTTTGATGGCGCCAATTTAAAAGCCAATGTTATGGTAGAAGGAAATGGCCGTTTAGTCATTCAATCTTCTACTATCACTAAAAGTGATGACGTAGGCGTTTATTTAAGAAATGATGATTCCAAATTGCCCGATTTCACTAACAATACAATCAGTAACAATAATGTTCCTGTAAGGATAAGTCCTATAAATTGGCATTACATGGACAGTGAATCTGACTATTCCGGGAATACAAATGACTACATAGATGGGTTTAGGTCTCGTTCATCTATTAATCAAATGGTAACCTGGAATTCGCTAAATGTTCCTTATAGAATCCCTAATAATGTAGAAACCATTATTGGAGGCGGAGTCACTGTAGCTGCAGGTACTAATTTTATTTCGAGCACAGATGGAGGTCTTCAATCTTCACAAGATGGCTTTTTACAAGTAAATGGAACTGCCAGTAACCCTGTAACTTTTGCAGGTGAACAAAATGTAAGCGGGTTCTGGAGGGGTCTTCGCTTCGATTCCAGAAATGCAAACAACATAGTTACTTTCACCACTGTTTCCAATGGTGGAAGTAGAGGTTTTGACGGAGCGAATAGGCGTGCCAATATAGAAGTAGGGCGTAATGGCCTCCTTAATCTAGACAATATCACTATCAATTTAAGTGGGGGGTTTGGCATCAGGGTTCAAAGAGATGGAACACTTGTTTCTTCCAACTTAACGTTCACAGATAACTCCTCTGGAGATTCTCAAGATGATAATTAACAATTAGTGTTATGCACCCTCTAAAACTTATTGAATCGATGATCAATTTAGTTTTAGAGGGTTTTAAAAATACAAATAAACTACCAGTCTAAAAGACGGTAGTCTAAGTTATTCCTACCTTGTCATCTTAGACAAAAGTAGATACTTCATGCCTTTGGCTGTGTCTTCACAGCCAACCTTTACAATCTGCCAAGGTGGCAAGGCCGGGAAACAGGTTGGGGTATTTTAGTAAGATGACAAAGTAGGATTAACCATATAAGTTTCCAATCAATATCAGTCATGTGTTTATTAGAAATTACTGGCATCCAAGTAAAACTGAAATTGAAGAAAAACTGAAATTGATATCGTTTAATCAAAGATTATTTCTGAAGCTCAAAAACACCCCCTATAAATCAATCGAAGGGCTGACAACTCTAGCTTTCGTCCGTTTTTTCCTCTTAAGAAAAAAATACCAAAAAAATCAACAGGGTCGCCTGGCGAATAATTTAAAGCTCCCACCCTAAACCCGGCAGCGGCCGACGTCTCTCACACCCCGCTAAATGATCACCGCAACGGCGTACCGTGCCAACCCTCCAAAATGTATAAAAATGAAAACCTTTTCCTCGGATACTAGTAATTAGAAATTGTTTAAAGTTGTGATTGGAGAATTGAAAGTTTTTCTACTTCAAGATATCCAGTTTAGGATTTGTTACTGAGAATAACTTGATCATGATCAATAAGAACACTCAGTAGTAATCATAACAAATCATATTCAGTATATTTTTCATCATCGTATTTTAGGCTATTCAGTTCAAAAATTATACACTTGTATAACTGTTCAAAAATAAGCGACCACCCTATTTAGGGCAGTCACTTTGTTGTTGCATATAATTTGATCAAGCTTGATTAGCTATTAATCACCACTACATGATTCTCCTTAGTTTTTTATAATCTTTTTCTGAATTCTTTTCTCTCCGTTTTCAATGATCAGTAGATAAGTGCCTATTCCTAAATCAGACATGGTAAATCGTAAATCTTTACCGGTTTGTTTCTGACTGACTGCCTTGCCATTTAGATCAATTAAGAAAGCAGTTATTGCCTCTTTAGACTTAACGACCAGTAACTCTGAAGCAGGATTTGGATAGGTTTCTAGTTTGATCTCCTCCTCTACTGAGGTAATCACTTCTTCAATAGTGACAGTTATCGTCCATTCTTGCGTAGTGATGCCATCTTCTGCTGTTACTACAATACCAGTAGGACTAGTAAAGTCAATTGACACCCCACTTGCTGGATTACTGGTCGCACCTTCAGACAGTGTGAAAGTAGGAATCAATGCAGTTACATCTGTACCAAAAAACACTTCTATAGACACAGTATGGTCAACTGTATTGATGATTGCATCTCTTGTCTGCTCAGCAAATTCAAAAGTAAGGATATCAGTTTCTTCATTCAGCGGCGTTTCCCTAATTGTAACATTCACTACCCAATCTTGTGTAGTAGTTTCATCTTCTGCGGTTACAGTATAAGTTACTGGCTGAGAAAAATCAGCAGCTGTTCCATTTTCAGGATTACTGCTAGCCCCTTCTGATAGTGTGAGTGTGGGCGTGAGTGCTGAGACATTAGTGCCTAAAGCTACTTCCACTTCAACTGTGTGATCAGTAACACTAATCACTGCTTCACCTGTTTGTTCTGCTAATACAAAAGTCAAGATATCTGTTTCCGCATTTGGTGTTTCAGTCACAGTTATTGTCCATTCTTGTGTATCGGTATTTTCTGCTGTCACTGTGTATGTAACCACATCAGTAAAATCGGCAGCTACGCCGCTTCCTAGAGAAATACTTGCTCGTTCAGATACAGTAATTGTTGGGATAAGTACTGTAAGATCAGTTCCTCTTGTTACTTCTACAGAAACTATATGTTCATTTCTATTTATGACTGCCTCTCTAGTTTGTTCGGCAAATTCAAAAGTAAGGATATCAGTTTCGCTATTAAGGATAGTGAATGATACATTTTCAGAAACAGTGAATTCTCCGTCAGTTACTTCAACTGTTGATTCAAATGCACCAAATTGTCCTATTGTAGGAGTCCAAGTAAACACACCTGTTGTTGCATTAATCTCCATTCCTTCCTGAGCAGAATTTTCAGCAAAGCTGAATATAAGGTCATCGTTTTCAGGATCTGTTGTTTCCACTGTGAAAGTAATCTGACCACCTACACTTCCATTTTGATCAGCGATTGCTGTTAAAATAGGTGTTTCATTCACATCGGTAACGGTAATAACTACTTCCTGGCTACTGGTTCTGATAGGTGCTACATCATCACTTACAGCTACCATCAGGTTGATAATAGGAGCCAATTCAAAATCGATGGCAGCAAGAGTTGTGATTACTCCATTTTCATCAATTGCAAAATTACCTACCTCATTTCCTTCAGTAATCTCGTAACTCAATGTTTGGAATGTATCTGCATCCGATGCTTCTACAGTTGCTACTTCAATACCTGCATCACTATTTTCAGCAATTGTTCCACTTACCCCAGTAATCACCGGGTCAAACTCGTTCACATCATTGACATTGATCGTAATTTGCTGGGTGGAACTCACATTCCCAAGCCCGTCATCTTCAGCCCGCACTTCCAGCACGTATTCTTGCGTTTCTTCAAAATTGAAAACCACACCATTAGCGCTTAGTTCACCAGTAGTAGAAATGGTAAATAAACCGTTATCATTACCTGATATAATGTCATAATCAGATATTCCATCACTATCAGTGGCTACAACAGTGCCTATCAATGCTTCTGATCCATTATTTTCGTCAATAGTGAAGGTATTTTCACTGGTAAATATTGGCGAATCAGCATTGTTAAACACATTGATAGTAATTTGTGCTTCGGCGGAAAATTCTCCATCTGTTGCAGAAACCGTCAATGTATAACTTGGCGTACTGATGGGTTCAAGTAAAGAAGCGTCAGCAATAAATAGCACTCCAGTAGACTCGTTAATTCCAAATACACCTACTTCATTACCTGCTGTGATCTGGTAGATTAAGGCATCATTCTCAGGATCTTCACCCTGTATCGTTAAGAGCTCTGTATTATCTAAAATGGAAACGGCAATATTTATGCTTCTAGCCGCTAAAACAGGTGCTTCATTCACATCATTTAATACTATGATGACTGTTTGAACAGTTTGTAAATTACCTGCTCCATTATCCGTTGCAGCGATTTCCAAATCTATTTGAGGTGTATTCTCAAAATTCAGAGAAGCACCCTCTCCAACAAACAGCTGACCGTCTTGCGATAATAAAAAGTCATCTGCTAAAATACTATTTACAAAAGACAAGGTAATTTGATCACCATCGGCATCAGAAACTTCAATATTGCCAATCAACGTTCCCACAGGACTATTCTCATCCAAGGTTAGCATATCCGTATTGATTTCAGGAGCATTGTTAGTGGTCACCTCTATGGTAACTGTGTTACTTCCTGATAAAACTGGACTACCATTATCAGAAACTTCCACAACTACATGGTAAGTTCCTGCGCCATTATCGGTCAGCAATATTGAATTATCAATGGATATTTCACCAGAATTTGCATCTATGACAAATATATCATTTGCATCAGAATCAATGATCTCATAGGTATGTAATTGATTTGCATCCTCTTCATCAAAAGACACTAAACCTATTACAGTACCTTCTAAACTTTGATCACTGATGATAAAACTACTTACATCGACAATAGGTGCTTCATTTACATCATTGATATTTATAACAATAGTCTCTGAAGTTTGTAAACTAGGAACTGCGTCGTCTTCAATAGTAATTGACAATGACAAGCTACCGTTTCTTTCAAAGTTTAATAGCGATTCATTTGCCACTTGGATCTCTCCATTGTTTGGATTTACACTGAAAGCCCCATCATTAGTACTAAAACTAACAATGCTCACTGCATCTCCGTCCATATCAGAAAAGTTCAAAGAGCCAATGACTGTACCACTCACAGTATTTTCATCTGTCGCAAAGGTCGTTTCCACGATTTGCGGTGCAGCATTATCAGAAATATTAACCGTTAAGGTAATATCAGCCGTTAAGTCACCAGGGCCTTGATCAGCCGCTTGAAACGTAAGATTGAAAAATGAATTAACCGAGGCTTGTAAAGCCGTTTCATTGGCAACTGTTATTTCATTTGTCGCATCATTGAAAGCAAATATCCCTTCTTCATTTCCACTGGTAATCGCAACTATTTGCTCATGTCCTTCTTGATCACTGACATTGAGGACACTCACCAAGGAATTGCTTTCTGTAAATCGACTGATCAGGGATTCATTATTCGGGCTGTTTTCGAAAAAGAGCACAGCAGGATTATTAGGGCCATCATTGACAATAATCGTAAATGTCCCTTCATCTTCCACATCATCATTCCACACCTGTAACCAATAATCAGTATTGGGTTGTACATTCAGATTTGTTAAACCATCTGCATTGGTATCACATATGATACTATTTCCACCGCATTCGTCATAGGCAGCCAATCTAAATCCACTGGCTGCATTGAAAGGACCTTCTCCATCAGTATCTTCACCTGTCAGGGTAACACCAACTGTTACGTTAGGACCAGAATTAAAAGTATACCATACATCATTGATGGCACCAAAATTATCACATTCAACCTCACCTACAAATAGTGCAGCACTTGTATTATTTCCTTCAGTTGGTGTTCCAGTACCTTGTGCAAATACAGAAAGTAACTCTGCTGTTTCACAATCTTCATTTTCAGGAAGCTCAGGAGTAGGTTCGCTGGTAATAGACAACTCAAATCCACCCGTGGCACTTTCAAAACCATCTACTAAGATGAAATATTCAACGTCAAGGATTGAGTTGAAACCCAATCTCGATTGAAAGCCAGCACCACCACATTCGCCTGGTATACCAGCATCATCATTTCCAGCTTCGCATATCAACCCTTCAGTGCATGACCCTGTAAAAAGACTCAGAGAAGTATCACTAAACGAGTTAGGAGAACAAGTATTCAGTGTAATTGTTTCACCATTTCCAACGATGCGATACCATACACCCAAACCTGTGTTATTGGATCCACAATCAGGAGCTATGTTTGCGTCACTGGTGGCAAAGGTGGTATTACCCATTACTACTTCATCAACAGCTACCGCTATCGCATTGCTGCAAAAATCATTGACTGGTAATAGGTCATTGACAGTTAATGTCCAATCTTGCGTAGTAGTACCATCTTCTGCTGTAACTGTATAAATTTCTGATCCGTCTGTCAAGTCGATTTCGTCTCCACTGGTAGGCGAACTAGTGGCTCCTTGTGATAATGTAAGTTCTGGAGAAATTACAAACTCTTCAGTAATGGCAGCATCAAAAGTAATTTCATGTAAATCTGTATCAATAGTCACACTGTTACCTACTCCCGGATCGAATGTCAAGATATCTGTTTCGGTCAACGGTACAGCTGAATTGACCACAGTCACGCTCCATGTCTGAAAGGTACTGTCGCTGGACAATACTTCGTAGGTCACAGGATTAATCTCCGATTGGCTAAAATCTACCAAATCACCAGACTGGGGTGAATTGGTAGAAAATATGGCACCATCAGACAATGTAAAAGTAGGGCTCAAAGCTGTAAGGTCTGCGCTACTGATAACGGTCACTTGAACAGTATGCGCTACTGCATCTATGATTTCATTACCTAATTGTACTGTCGGAAGGTCTATTGCTAAGATGTCATTTTCTGAAGAACAATTTAGGCCCTCATCAATAACTTCCCAATCAAATTCAGTTTCCAACCTTTCTCTTGCTGCAACTGCTACGCTTGAACAAAAATCTATACCACTAGCTCCCAGTGTAACTCCTGTTTGAACATCTTGGGTAGCCCATCCAGTGAGTATTCGCTCGTAGAATTGGGAACTGAGTGCAGATCCGTTAAACATTTCCCCCATATCAGTAACGCTGGTAATGCTCCAACCCCCAATATCCTGATTGAATGAAGTATTTCTAAACATTCTGAACATGTCCATTACTTGCCCAACATTCCACTCACTTACGTCTCTGTTAAATGCAGTAGCCAAGTTGAAAAGGCGATTCATATTGGTTACATTGCTCACATCCCAGGTAGTTACGTCTCCATTAAAGGATTCTGCAGCAGCAAACATAAAACTCATGTCAGTGACATTACTGGTTATCCAGTTACTTAAATCACCATTAAATGAAGTAGCGTTCAAGAACATTCTGTTCATGTCCGTGACATTGCTTACATCCCATTGGCTTAGGTCACCATTGAATAAAGAGGCCCCTCCAAATGCATTGCTCATATTAGTTACCTGGCTAAGATCTGGCTGGTCAACGGCACTAAACGCCTCGCCAGTCCAGCTCTGAAAAGAACCTTCAAAACTCTGCCATACAATGTCACCCCATTGATTCACATCTACAAGGTTTTCTGGTTCAAACCCTGTGAAATGAGGGAAGTCCCCAATGATTTCTACTGTTAAGGTATCAACGTCAAAATTGGCATCTATTACACCATCTCCATTAACTCTGTTTCCTGTTTGCCTTACCTCACCATTTTCATCTTTTATCTGGAAACTGAAATTATTAGTAAAATCATTGTTGATTGTAATGTCAAGATCAGAGTTGTTCCAAGTGGTTATAAATGGTCTCATAGTTGTTACTGAAACCAACCAATCTTGTGTAGTAAAACCATCAGTTGCAGTAACTGTGTAAACAACAGGATTAGTAAAATCCTGAACGGCAACCGCCTGAGGGGCAATACTGGCGCCAATTGGCAAGGTTATTTCAGTCAAAACAGAAGTAATATCAGAATCGTCACCCACTACAACATTGACCTCATGATTATCTGAGTCAATTTGGATGTTAGAGAAACTAATAGTGGTCAACTCAAAGTTTAAAATGTCAGTATTACTGTTTTGTAAGACAGCAATTGTCCAATCCAGGGTAGTTATACCATCTTCAGCAATGACTGTATAGATGGCCGTACGAGAACTTAAGTCGATTGATTCCCCACTTGAAGGATTAGCTGATGCGCCCAAAGACAAAGTAAATTCTGGTGTAATGGTTCCAATAGTTCCACCCGATATCAACTCAAGCATGATCGTTTGAGTTGCTTCATCAATCGTAGTTGTTGCTACCTGGTCACTATTTGCGTCAAAACTAAGTATTTCAGCCTCCATTGAAGCAGCAGAAAGATTAGATACATTGACCGTCCATTCCTGTGTTGTACCATCAGTAGCTATTACCTCGTAAGTCACAGGAGCCGTAAAATCAAGCAAAGATCCAGAGCCCGGAATAACAGATGCACCTTCTGATATGGTTAGGTTTGCTGTTAGATTAGTAAGGTCTGCACTGCTCAATACATTCACATCTACTGTATGAGCAACCACGTCTATAACCGCATCATTTACTTGAACATCCTGAATATTGAAAGTCAAAATATCGTTTTCTGATGAGCATAGTTGTCCATCATCTTGAATGGCCCAGCCAATTTCATCAATCAATTGTGTCCTAGCTTCACTTCCTAAACATCTGTTTAATCCATCCGCTCCAAGCGTCACATTGTTTTGTACTGATTGGTTGGCTGCACTTATCAAGAACCTATCATAGTTTTGGACACTCATTCCCGAATTAGTCAACATGTCACTCATGTTGTTGACATTGCCAATTATCCAGTTGCTAAGATTCTGATCGAAATTACTGGCATCCCTAAATGTATTTACCATTCGGGTTACATTGCTTACATCCCATTCGCTGAGATCACCATTAAATCCTGAATTAATAAACACTGACTCCATATTAGTAACATTGCTCACATTCCATTGGCTGATGTCACTATTAAAGCTAGGACAAGTATTAAAAAGACCTTGTAAAGTTCTTACCTGACTCATGTCCCAATCACTGAGATCAGCATTGAAATTTGGATTATCACTAAATGCCCGGAACATATCAGGCCCTTGACTTAAATCAGGTGTATCCGAAGCACTGAAATCAGTGCCTGTCCAGTTCCTGAAACTTTCCCGCATGCTCTCCCAGATGATATCACCCCACTGATTGACATCAAGCAATTGATTTCTAGGAAATCCAGTAAAATGAGGAAATGTACCGATGATTTCCAGTGTATATTCACCAGCAGGTAAATCAGTCACAAAATCCTCATCGGTGTCATGTTTACCAAAAGCTACAATCTGTCCGTTACTATTTCTCCAAATAAAATTAAAATTGTAATTTTCTCTTTCATTTAGACTGATTGTTAAATTTCCTCCATTAGAAGTCCACGAAGTAATAAATGGCCTTTGCTGAATAGCCGAAACTATCCAGTCACTGGTAGTCACTCCATCTTGTGCCGTAACTGTGTAAGTAACATCTGCTGAAAAGTCTTGTACAATATCAGATTCAGAAACCGCATTAGCAGCCCTTGATACTTCAAACGAAGGGCTTAAGGCTGTTAAATCAGTACCTGAATTAAAAAACACCGTAATCCTACGATTTTGAGAATCTATAAATGATTCACCAACTTGTCCTGGTATTTCAAATGAAAGGATATCTGTTAATGTACTAGGCAAGACCAAACTATTGATTGTCCAATCTTGCGTAGTAATCCCATTTTCTGCAGTGACTGTATAAGTAATTGGTCCATTATTAAAAACAACTTCTTCATCGCTTCCTGGAGAAACAATAGCCCTATCTGACACAATGATTTCGGGATTGATAATAGCTAACTCTGTGAAGGGTAACAAGGTAAGTAATACCGTATGATTATCTGCATCTATGCCTGTGTCATCAATCAAGTCGTTAAACACTGTAAAACCAAGAATATCAGTTTCTTCACTAGCTGGAATTAAGGTAATTGTCCATAATTGTGTAGTAATTCCGTCCTGAGCAGTAACCGTATATTCTACTGAATTTGTCCCAGAAACAGTAAAATCACGAGATTCATCACTCAAAGGATCAATAGTAGCAGCCTGAGAAAGTTCTATTACAGGAACAAGATCTGTAATGCCCGCGGCAAATGGATAGGTAAGTGTAATTTCATGTGCAATGCTATTAATCACAGTTTCTCCAATTTGATCAGCGATTGTGAACGCTGTGATATCAGTTTCATCACTTGGCAATACATTGGTATTGACTGACCAGTCTTGTGCCGTAGTACCATCTTCTGCAATGACTGTATAAATGAAACTACCAGAACTTAGGTCAATGGCTGTTCCGCTAGTTGGGCTGATAGTGGCTCCTTGGGAAAGGGTGATTTCAGGAATTACCTCTGCCAGGCTTCCAAATGGTATTAAATCCAATGTAATTGTTTGATTAAGCTCATCCAAGTTGATAGAAACTACTTGATCCAAACCTGGAGAATCTTCTGTTAATTCAAAGGTAAGAATCTCTGTATCAGTTAAAGCTACAATTTCATTAACAATGGTTACTGTCCAGTCTTGTGTAGCTACTCCATCTTCTGCTGTGACTGTGTAAACAACTGGAGCAGTAAAATCTTGAACCTCGTTGGATGCTGGAATGGCTGTGGCACCTGGAGATAATTCAAAAACAGGAATTAAACTAGTAATATCAGCACTTAAAATGACACTTAAAGTAACAGTATGATCAGTTGTATTGATAACTGATTCTGTAGCTTGAAACTGAGGAATCTCAAATGAAACAAAATCTGTTTCATCCAAACATACTTCTGTATTCGCATCATTAATCGTCCATCCATTATCGATAAGGCTTTGTCTTGCAGTTGCACCTAAACAAAAAGTAAGACCTGATGCACCAAAATTAACATCAGGCGTTGTATCATCCACCCTAGTTGCCCAACCAATCAATATTTGGTCATAGTTTTGTGGGGAAAGAGATGTCCCATTGAACATATCTTGCATATTGTTTACACTACTAATATCCCATGTACCTAAATTTTGATTGAAGGTTGTTGCTCCTTCAAACATTTCACCCATATTCTCAACACCACTTACATTCCAAGAACTTATGTCTTGATTAAATTCACTTGCCCTGAAAAACATCCTTCGCATATTGGTAGTTGCCTCTATGGTCCAATTACCAATATCCTGGTTGAAACGTGAGTCCAAAAACATATCAGTCATGTTCGCTACTCGTCTCACATCCCAGTTACTAATATCCTGATTGAAAACAGTTTTTATATTAGCATTTGCACCTCGGAACATCAAAGCCATAGAAGTTACATTACTCACATTCCATCTACCAATGTCCTGATTGAAACTGCGTGTCTCCCTGAACATATCACCCATATTGGTCACCATTTCTACATTCCAGTCACTGATATTGCCATTAAATGCCCTAGCATTCCTAAACATGGCCCTCATGCTACGTACATTGCTTACGTTCCAATCATTCAAATCTGAGTTAAATGCCAATGCATTCGCAAACATGCCTTCCATATCGGTCACATTTTCTACATTCCATGCATTGAGGTTTACATTAAAAACATCGGCATTCAGGAACATATCCCTCATATTTACAACAGTGCTAACATTCCAATTAGCAATATTTCCATTGAAATCTTCTGCATCTCTAAACATGCCTCGCATATTGGTTACAGCGCTTACATTCCAGTCATTAAGATCTTGGTTAAAGTCTTGAGCATCCCGGAACATTTCGAACATATTGGTAATATTGCTCACATTCCATCCATTCAAGTCAGCATTGAAACGAGATGCTCCACGAAACATTCCTGTCAATGTTGTTGCATTTTCATTGATTTGCCAACCACTGATATCTGAGTTGAAATTTTGGGCGCCTGCAAACATCTGAGAAATTCTGGTTGCACTAGAGATATCCCAGCCACTTAAATCCGAATTAAAAGCCCTCGCACCACGGAACATATCTCCGATGTCTTGCACATTACCCATTTCCCAATCGCTCACATCTGAATTGAAAGTACGGGCATCAAAAAACATTTGAAAAGTTGTGGTCACATTAGAAAGATCTGGGACATCTTCTGCACTAAAATTGACCCCTGTCCAGTTCCTGAAAGTTTGGCTGAAGCTCTGCCAATCAATATCTCCCCATTGATTCACATCTGTAAGCCTGTTTGTTGGGTATCCTTGAAAGTGAGGAAAAGTACCTGTAATTTCTAAGAAATAATTCCCTGCAACAGGTAATTCGGTTTCAAAGTTACCATCCGCAGAAACATGAGTACCAGAGGTAACCTCGCTACTATCAGATGAATTTCTCCAAGTAAAATTGAAATCATAGGAGAAACTATTATTCAATGGAATAGAAATACTCTGAGAGTCAGTAGATGTAGACCATGAAGTAATAAAGGGGTTTTGTGCCACACCTTGCTGAAGAAACAGTAAAAGGAGTGAGCTAATCAGTAAGATTTTTCTCATCGTTTAAACATTTAGCCTATATCGCATCCTTTTCAAAAGCTTCTCTGAGTATTAAGTGAGTTTCGGTCAGCTTCATAGTAGGAAATGATGCTATGTGATTAATAAAAATTGTCCTTTATAAATTTTTATTTTGCTTTTAAGGCAAAATTAAAGTTTAAAGTCTCTAGGTACATGTACTTTACCGACACATGCTATCATATATCCGACGATTGGTGGCTATGCTTTATTTACAAACAGTTTGAGGTTAACCTCTTTGTGAAATGATCAATGTAAGTTAAATCAATGATTTACTGACATTCAATTCATTTAGTTGATAGGTTAATTCAACTATCAGTTAAAATCAAGAACCTCGGAGCAAGCTCGCGAGGTATGAATGAAAGCCTAAAGTTGACTATTACGAAGCAAGCTTCGAGGCATTAAACCTCACAATGTGAGTAAAATTGGTTCACTACCTGAATAGTTTTATTTAAAGTAATAGTTAAGAGTAATCTTCATCACGAAAGGTAAAAAATGAGATGGGCTCATTTGGATTACTTACAAGAGTTTGATCAAACAATGTATGAGCTGTGAAATCCTCAATTTACCCTGACTTGCTAAAATAAGCCATAGAAAAATACAAAGGAATACGTTGTTATAAAGGTTAAAAACCTCCTAAAACATAATGATTCATTAAGTTTTAGGAGGTTACTTCATTAAAATGGTTCTACTGGTTAACTACTTAATTCTTAAAATGTTAAAATGAACCAACCCCGACCCAAGGGTACGGGGTATCTATGGGCAATAATTTAATGATCGACTCAAGAGTCGGGGAATTAATATCCCTTAGGGATTAAATAGTGCTTGCATCGCCTTCTCATGCGAACCAAGTGTCTTAATCGCCTGCGCGGCCTGGCCTACACAGCAGCACCATCTGTATTAGACCTCATAATCAGGTAGTTACAAAATGTCTTCAATATCGTTTTTGATTTCATTTCTTATAACTCCCTATATACCAACCCCTTAAATCAATATACAAAAAACTTCACAAATCTATTGGGCAAAATGGTACTATACTGGGGGACATAATCGTAAAACAGATTAATCAGTTGATAATCAGCCACATTTATTTCCGAAAATGTAATGGCACTAATGACTTTTTGGGTAATTTTCGAATATCTTGAAAAACACACATTTACAACTTACTCACTATCAAGTATTTACAAATCACTTAAAACAGCTATTTTCGCAAATCCAATGGTCAAACTTTGCTTAATAGGCATTTGCGAACATTTTTCATTGCGTGCCTTTTAGATCAAAACCACTTAATTGACTGATAATCAAACTAAAATGCAAAACTAAAATCTTCGCAAATGATTTTGAGTTATTCCAGCATTTCAAAGAACTAAGTAATTTCTACTGATCTCTCACTTTTGTTCATAGAAAGGATAGGGAAACAATAAACTTTTACTTGAACATCAACAACCATCAAAATAAGTAAATGACAAATATTAGTCATTAGCATTCCTTTTCTAATGTGAACTTTGTGCTATCATTCAAATCATAGATGACTATTAACCAAAATCCACTAGCAGTGGAGTTAATAAATTTGCAAAACACCAATATTTTCGCTTTTCAGAAGGTTTTCTATTTCTTGTTTTCTATCCATTAACAGATCAGCAATTGCCCCTGTACTTTGGTTCCCAACCCTCAAGAGAATGATTTTTGGTGGAAACCCTTTGCTAAGTAGTAAATTCAGAAAGTCTTCGTCATTGGTAACAATTGTCAATCCGTTTTTCTGTGCATATTGCCATATCTCCATGTCTTTGGCAGGAAATTTCAAGGATGGTATTTTATCTGCATGAACAACCTCGACAAAATGGTTCATCAATTTGCTAATCAATCTCCACGAAAGATTCGCATCTAGTAGTAATTTCATTTATGCTGCAATGATCTTGATTATTTCTTCCCTGTGTGCTGCAAAAGACAAGCTGGCTTTGATATGTACCGCTTCTAAAGCAGGATGATCTTCCAAAATTTCCTTTTCGGTCATGCCAGACGCCAACCAGATCAAAATATCAGCTATGGTAATTCTTGTTCCTTTGATACATGGCTTGCCAAACCGCACTTCAGGGTCAATTGAAATATATTTTGCAACTTCTTTCATATTTCAAAAATACGAAAAATTTAGCACAGTGTGATATAACCAAGGGGATTGTATTCATCTGTCATTTGATAACACCATTATATTAGTGAAAAATTGAAAGGTTTTAGAATCAATCATGTTTTATCACTTATGTCTTAATCGCCTACACGGCCCGCATGGAATGCAGCAGCATCTGTAATAGTAAGTTAAATCCGGTAGTCTTCAACCTTTATTCAAAACTTTTCAGGCAGGCCCCCGTCACCTATTCGGTAGATACTCACTTCAACCTATTTTTGTAAGGAGAACATTCTCTCCAGCGTTTCAGTCACCTATTTGGCGGGGCGCGTAGCCTAGATACTCACAAGAACAGTACTGAGTTTGAGTTTTGAGTAATTGAGAAAAACTTAACCTACTAACTCTTTACTCAAACTCTAATCTGATTTTGCTGCCTATTCATTAGATACTCACCGGGACGCGTAGTCTTCAACATCTTTACTCAAAACGTTTCAGGCAGGCCCCCGTCACCTATTCGGTAGATACTCACTTCAACCTGCGGAGATGATGAGAATTTTGAAGATATAGAGGTTTCAGTCACCTATTTGGCGGGGCGCGTAGCCTAGATACTCACAAGAACAGTACTGAGTTTGAGTTTTGAGTAATTGAGAAAAACTTAACCTACTAACTCTTTACTCAAACTCAAATCTGATTTTGCTGCCTATTCATTAGATACTCACCGGGACGCGTAGTCTTCAACATCTTTACTCAAAACGTTTCAGGCTAAAGGTCCCCACCTATTCGGTAGATACTCACTTCAACTTTTACATTCGCAGGATCAAAGTTTAATTATAGGTTTCAGTCACCTATTCGGTAGATACTCACTTCAACAATAGCCAAATGGGGATATTCCTTTACTGGCACAGGTTTCAGTCACCTATTCGGTAGATACTCACTTCAACAGCCAATTTTTTTAACAATCTATAAATCAATATTTTAAATACCAAATCTGCCCCTGCGATATGCCTATATTCGACATTCTCCTTTGAAATATCTTCTGCCTGACACTTCGGAATACTCACTCTATTTTCATTTATAAAATTCACTATTTCAAAGAACAATTTAGTCATTTTTTAGCATAAAGTTAAGTGCTTTCCATAAAATGAGTCCTCTCTAATGAACCAACCCCGACCCAAGGGTACGGGGTATCTATGGGCAATAATTTAATGATCGACTCAAGTCGGGGAATTAATATCCCTTAGGGATTAAACCTTTACTTTCATCTACTAAGAAATACACTTTGGCAAATTTTAAAGAATCATCGTATGCTTCTTCCCTGTTAAATAATCAAGATCGAACCCTAAACTTCCAAT
>CALGOB010000158.1 GCA_937958005.1 uncultured Cyclobacteriaceae bacterium | reverse complement strand
CTAAGTTTTATGATGAAAGACTTAAGAATTAACATAGCCCAAATTTGAGGAATGTCAATTTTACTCTACTGAATCGATTACGTTGATGGTCAACCATTTAGTTTTTCTAATAATTATTTCCCGAATTATTCGGGTTAAGTAGTTCCCATATTTGTTCAATCTTCTTTTACATATAACTTCGGCAAACGAGAAGTAAAGTTTGGTTCCCTGATATTTATGAGAGTGCCGAAGCTACTTGTAGGAAGTGCACTGTATTGGAAACTTGGAATCAGGACTTCCTTGGGATTAATATTCCTTTATAAATCAGTTTTCACTCAAATTATAGAAGCTATTGTATAGATACTAAAAGGTCGTTTAGTACTTTGTTGCCTGCTAGAGAAGTATTTATGATAACTGGATCACTTTTAACTTCTTTGGTAATTACCTTAACTGGCTCCTCCTTCAAGGGGGTAGGGACAAAAACCTTTTGATATACTACTTGTACTTTGTCTATAAAGACAGTGTCTGCTGGAAGGTCTACATATAAGGTGTCAGACACAGCGGGTAATGATTGATAAACAATCTGCTGTTGAACAATGGGTTCCTTGGAGAATAAAAAAATGATAGGAATCAAAAGTAAAACGATGGCAGCAGCCATATAATATGTTGGGATCCTTCTTGTGAAAAAAGTTTGCTTGGTTGAATATTTACCAACGTCATGTTTCTCTTTAAACTTCCCCAATAATTCATTTTTCATCAGAGGCCTGGCAGAGATGTGTTGTTGAGAAGATTTTGCCAATAAGATATTTTTTCTACTAAAAGTATAGGTTTCTTGTGAGCCTAAAGCTTTAATAGCTGCATTTTTATCTGATTCTTTTAGCTCCTCAAAATCAAAATGGGCTAACAACCATTCTATTTTATCAAAGTGATCTTTCATGTCTTTTAACGTATAATTACTGATTCTTGAAACGTTTCTAGGATGTGTTTTCTAATGTAGAATAACCGGGATTTAACAGTTCCTTCAGAACACTCAATAATTTCTGCTATATCTTTTATGCTTAAGTCTTGCTGGTATCTGAGAAGAAAAAGCTGTTTTTTATCTTCAGATAAATTCTCCAAAACACGATTCAATTCTTCCATTTTTTTTTCATTGTCTATATTATTCTCAATATTATGATCATCAATTAGAATTTTGGGTAACTGGTCTATATAGGCTAATTCATATCCTTTTTTTCGGTAAGCATTCTTGCACATGTTGGAAGCAATACTAAAAACCCAAGATGAAAATTGATAGGTCGGATTGAAAAGCTCCGGTTTGTTGATGATTTTAGTGAAGAGCTCTTGAGTGAAATCTTGAGCCATATCATAGTCATTCCAAAGCATTTTGTGGAAATAATTGGCTAATTTTTGCTGATATCTATCAAATAATATACTGAAAGCTTTATGGTCTCCTTTAGTGATTTTTAGCATCAGTTCATTATCTGATTGGTTGGTGTGTCGTTTAAATAGGCGCACAGAATTATTGCTCTATTATTTCCATAAATACCCTAAAGCCAACTTTTGCGTCAGGCCCTTTGTAAGAAGAAATACTAGAAATAGTGGAAGATTCTGGTGGGTGAGCCCAGCTACCCCCTGCAGCTTTGCCTGGTTCTTGAAGCATTTCTGCAACATTACCGACTACATCAAATAAACCCATACCGTTGGCGTAATATGAACCAACGGGTGCTACTAACGGATACCCATCCCCATCTTTTTGAGAAGGGCAGTCACATTTGGAATCTAAGACATTGGCCAAATAGCAATCAAATTGATTTTTGATTAAATCCTTTCTGTCAAAATCCACCCCATACCATGGATAACTAATTTTATATTTACTTGTTTTATAAGTTTGCGTGATGAATTTATCTTGGTCAAAAACATAAGCTTTGACTTCATTTTGATCTAATTCCCAAGATTGAAAATTTTTATATCCTAAAGCCGCTATTTGCCACTCTTGTTTAGTTGGTAGTCTGAATTTTACTTTTTTAAACTTTCTGTTCCTTTGCAGATTATATTGTTGTGATAGCCAATCACAATAAGATTGAGCTGCTATATGCGAAATATTGGTGACAGCATGTTTAGGTGTAGTTTTTTTGCGTTGTTGGTCTGTGAGTATTGGATTAAAGTAGGTAGCAGTTGTAGACAATGGATTGCTATTGCTAAGATCAACTTTTGAAATGTTTAGTTGGTATGGATATTGAAAGTCTTCTAAATAGATCAAGAAGCGTTGATATTCATCATTGGTCACCTCTGTCTCAGAAGCATATAGCTTTTCAGTCACTGGTTTCATGCGTTTTTCTAATTTTTTGACGGCAATTTTATCCTTTTTGAAGATGGTTATGACTTTTTCCTTTGGATCTAAAATATTCTGTATTTTTTCTGTAAGCCCTGCATGATCAGATACGCTGCAGATTAATTGATCCATTTTTTGAAGATCGTCTATTCGGTTGGTCTTTTTATATAACTGTTTTAAAATAATGAACGATAGTAGGTAATTGGGTTCCAAAACCCTTCCAGTAGCTGAATTCCCCTCAAAGTTGAAACGGGTAATCAGGTAATCAACTAAAAAGCGAGAAACATTTTCTTCTAATTCGATACTGTTACTCTGTGGTTTGGAATTGTACTTCAATGCTAACCCTGTTAGGTATAATTGATCTCCAAATTCCCCAAGTAGATCCCTGTTAATGGTCAATGAGTAATAAAATTGCCTCTTTGAATTGTTAATAGGAATATTTTTTAAAAGACTTTTGATATCTTTTTGATCAGAAATAATAGGCCATTTTGCAATTATTTGTTTTTGATAAGTAGGCTCTTGTAAAAGAGATAGACTGATCACATTGACATCTGTTCTGATTTTCAAAACATCCTGTAACACAAAAATAGGGATGCTTGTATTATCTCCTTCAGTGAACAAGACACCATCCTGCCCCACAGACATTAGTAAATTATAAGCGTAATTGTACAGGCTTGAAGAAATTAATTGTGACTCATAAATAACCTTTGAGTTTGTTGTGCGTTCTTCTTTATTTTGATTGATTTCTGCCAACAATACTCCCAATGAAAGCACTTCTGGGTGTAAAGGGTCTTCTTGAAGTAAGTCTTTATAATAGGCAAGTCCAGTTTGATTAAAACCATAGTTTTTAATGGCTATCAATTTTGAATTAAAATCTTCAGGCCATTTCTTAAGGATTTCTTCAGCTACTTTATTTTTGACATCGGCAGGAGCATTGGCATTTGATAAATTGAAATAGTAATTATGCCAATAATTTGATGCCTGCGGATCTTTATCTATTTTTCTCTTCCAAAAAACTACTTGGTCTTCGTACCAACTAGTATGTTTCAATACTTTTAATTTAGAAAGTGATGGATCATCTATTCCAAATAATAAAGTAGGAGCTAACCAAAACAAGAATAATAACTTCTTCATACACATCAAATTGTAAGGGTACTACACTTGGAAAACTAATAGGTTCAATTGAAATTATAAAAAATGGAAAGTTTTTTATAATGATTGAAACTATTTTACCCTTCTTCGTCTGCATTGCATCGGAAAATAAGATTTAGGGCTTACTATATTCTATTAACTTAAGTCACTTTTACAAACTCTCTCTTATATCCTTCACTAAGTGTAGTTTACAATTATGTCTTGTTTATCAAGTCAATTTCTTATTACTGGTATCCAAGTAAATAATTTAATGCGTTTTACTATCCAAAATTTCTACTTTAAGATCTTCATATAGGAGGGTTGGCCTGTCAAAAACCTCGGCAGAGCCGCGATGGCGTACTCCTCACTAAGCGCAGTTTACAACTATGCCTTGTTTGTCAAACCAATTTCTTATTGGCTATTCCAATCACTTAAAAGCTATGAAAGCTTTTAACATACTAAAGACGTAGGAATATCCTACGCTTAGTGGGGGGCCTTTTGAGTGTAAGGAGTAATGTTTAAATGACAATTTATAGATAAAATAAAAAAGGACTGTCCTTTTGGGGCAGCCCTTTATTCTTTTTACAGGTTTTACAGTTTTAGACTCAGGTTGTAGTTTCTTCAGATGTAGTTTTAGTTCCGTTCATTCCTATTATAGAAATGGTTGACTCAGCCCCCAATGACAGAAAGGTTGTTTTAGATGGTTTTTAATGGCCTTCATTAGTAAATAACAAAAAGTGAAAAAGGTAAACATGGATTAGGGAAAAAATTCAGAAATATTTTAGGTATGCTGATATGGATTGGTTTTACCATCACTTAGTGCAGTTTACAACTATGCCTTGTTTATC
>CALGOB010000157.1 GCA_937958005.1 uncultured Cyclobacteriaceae bacterium | reverse complement strand
TTTCGATTAGCAGTCATTTTTAACTGATGACTTCAACTTTTTAGATATTAATCACAGGAGATTCTGCAAAATTTCAACAGTTAACAATGAACCAACCCCGACACAGTGCCTCTGCTAATAAAGCTACGGCGCTCGCAGAAGGATACAGGGTGTCTATGGGCAATAATTTAATTATTCTATCCCTTAGGAATTAAATTCATTAGACCCTTTTATTACTAGACACATTTTTTGAAAAAGGTTAACAAGTTTTGTTTTTTAATCCCTAAAGGATATTAATTCCCCGACTCTTGAGTCGATCATTAAATTATTGCCCATAGATACCCCGTAGCCTTGGGTCGGGGTTGGTTCATTTTATATATAAAAGAATAAATGTGCTTCAAAACACTTTAAACAAGGACTTTTATCATTTTTTTAAATTCAAGGAGACCCTAATATACTCATTTGATTATGTGAAAAATAAACTTTGACTTTCTTCAATCATTTTAGGTGTTGCAAACATCAAACGTGGTAATGTTGTTTTTGCCAAATTGTACGGTAACCTGTACCAGTACTGCAGTGTCGCCTTAAAGCCTACATTCTGCCATTTTATAGCAGGGCTGAACTGTGAGAAAATTTTCTGTTTTGATTCTCTGACGACCAGTCTGTTTGTTGATTTACTCAAATGAGCTGAGCGCAATGCCCTGAAGTAATAACAGAAGGATGGTCTGAAAGTCCATACAAAAATGCCTCTCTTGGGTTTTGTGCCTGAGCTCGTCCATCACACTGAGTCCGCCTGTAACGATAAAAATTTTCTGACGGACTTGGAAGTAGAAAAAAACCGTATCTAAACTTTCTAGAAAGGTTGTGTGAATTATCTACTGTGGAAAGAATGGACTGATAGAGAGGTCTTCTATATGACCCGACTCAATGAAGAATGTCAATTTACTAGGCTTCACCTATAACTTTTCCGTGAACGCTGAAGATTCTTTGTGTAGACGCTGGATCGATCATTAAATCAATGGACTTCAAATATCTCATATCCCTAAGTCGGGATTTATACATTTATAACAAAAGTCAAATAAAAAACTTGATTTCCAATGTGGCGGTTTGAGTCTATCACTCCCTGTTTTTGCAGTAAAGTAATAGGCTCAAAATTGTACCCTCCACATAATTAGAAACACGCATTGATATTTTATAATTAGAACTAACTATTCATACGAATTGTTAAAAACCGTTCTAATTAAATACATTTTAATCCCTAAGAGATATTAATTCCCCGACTCTTGAGTCGGTCATTAAGCTAAAATCAAAGATTTAATAATTTGCCCTTGTCATTAATTATTAAACTTATTTATTTAACTAAATCTTAGAGCAAAGGTCTGGGAATCCAACTTGAGATGGGGGGTGATATGTTTCAATAATGGGAATATATATTGCAAACGATTGAAAAAAACCGATTTATCTCGAATTAGGCATTAGAAATTGGTACAAATCCTAACTAACAATCATCTGGCTACTTAAATCCTATTTTCTTAGTTACCATAATGGAGATTAAGCCTGCCTAGCAAATAAGAATTTTAACACTACTTGACGGACACTAATCTTTTTCTCTTAAAAGTCTATTGCATCATTCGGGTTTAAGCTTTTCCACCTATATATTCTGATGGATTTACACCAAATTGTTTTTTGAAACAATTCCGGAAATATTTTAAGTCATTAAAACCTACTTTATAAGTCACTTCTGAAACTGTGAATTCTTCAGACCTTAATAGTTGCGCAGCACGTTTTAATCTAAAAGATCTAATAAACTCAGTAGCTGATTGACCAACCAACGCTTTTAACTTTCTAAATAATTGTGTCCTGCTCATACCAAATTCATTGCAAAGATTATCAATACCAAAGTTTGAGTCTGCCATATGGTTTTCAATGTATTCTCTGATCTTTTTTAAGAATTCCTGATCTCTGGAAGAGATTTTAATTTCTTTGGGGCTCATAGTTGTATCAGGACCGTTTAATATGTGCTTCCTGACTTGTTCCCTAGTATGTAAAATATTCTTAACTCTCAACTCAAGTAATCTAGGAGAGAAGGGCTTGGTCATGTAATAGTCAGCACCTGTTTCTAATCCGGACTCAATACTGTCAGAGGAAGCTTTTGCTGTTAATAGTATAACAGAGATATGGGATGTGTTCTTGTCTTCTTTGATTTTTCGGCAAAATTCCAAACCATTCATTTCCGGCATCATGACATCAGAGACAATGATATCAGGATTTTGCCTTTGAGCTACCTGAAGTCCTTCTTTACCATTAACTGCCTCAAGGATTTGATAAGTCTCTTGTAGTTGTTCTACGATGAATTTCCTCATGTCTTTATTGTCTTCGACAATTAATAGGGTAGGGGCTTCTAAATCTTTAGTAAACTCTTCCTCTGGTTGATCTTTATAGATGTCTTCAAGGTCTATTTGATCATAATCGGAAATATGTTTTGTTTTGTTTTTATTCTCTTTTTCAAGTATTTCCTTTTGGCTTATATGTGTAGAGCCTTTCAAAAACTTGATTCTGAAAATAGTACCTTTACCTTCTTTACTTTCAACTTCTATGATTCCCTTATGTAATTCAACTAGTTCTTTAGTAAGGGCTAATCCTATTCCTGTTCCGTGAGCTTTAGAATCAACTTGATAAAATCTATCAAATATATGGTTAAGGTGCTCTGGGGGAATGCCTTTTCCACTGTCTTCTATCTCAATAAATATTTCATGAGAAGAATCTGCCAATTGAAATCTTATTTTACCAAATTCAGCTGTGTTTTTAAAAGCGTTTGAAAGAACGTTTAAAATTACTTTTTCAACTTTGGTTTTATCAAAGTAAATATGGGCAGGGTTATCAGGAAAAGAACATTGATAGTCAATATATTTTCTTTCTGCCATTTCAGTAAAAGATAAGGCAATGGGTTTTATAAAATCTACTATGTCAGAATTCACAAACTGGACTTTAGTAGACCCAGATTCTAATTTTGAAAGCTCTAGGATTTCATTAATTAATCGAAGTAACTTGTTTGCATTCCTATGCATGGTATGGTAATGCTTGGAGGCATTTTTGTTTTGCTCACTTTCCATCAAAACTTTTAAAGGGCCAAGAAGCAGGGTAAGTGGTGTTCTGAATTCATGAGAAATATTGGTGAAGAATTTTGATTTCAATTCATCCACTTCTTGCATTTTCATAAGTTCTAAGTGCTCTATTTTTAGATCGTTTTTTAATTTTTCTCGATAAATAATTAATTGCCGGCCATACCATATAGCTGCAATGATTAGTAGGAAATATCCAATATACGCCCATAAGGTGTTCCACCAAGGTTCGGAGATATTTATTATCAGGTTTGCACCTTCTTTGTTCCATAGGTCATCGTTATTAGAGGCTTTAATGATGAACCTATAAGCACCTGGAGGTAAATTTGTGTAGTTTACTTCATGCCTGTTAGTAACCTTACTCCATTCCTTATCATACCCTACCATTTTATATTCAAATTGTGTTTTTTCTGGTTCTGAATAACTGAGGGCACTATAAGATAAATCTATGTCGTTTTCTGAATAGTCTAAATCTAATTGATCTATCAAAGAGGCATTTCTACTATATTTTTCACTAATATTCTCTCCATTAACCTGTATCGAAGTAATATAAACTTTTGGGATTGTTAAATTATTGACGATGTCTTTTGGGTTAAATTTATAATAACCTTCTATACTACCGAATAGTAGTTCGCCATTTTTTAACTTATAGCAAGCTCCTTTAAAAAATTCTACAGAACCGTTATTGTTGGATACACGATAATTTTTAAAAGTATTATTATTTTTATCAAAGCGCGATAGGCCTTTGAGGGTACTAATCCATATATAACCTAAATCATCTTCTATGATACCATATATTAGGTTACTAGCAAGTCCATCACTTTCAGTATAGGTTATAAATGAGTTGTTTTCTTTGTTGTACTTATTGAGTCCACCTCCTTCTGTACCTACCCAAATAATACTATCAGAGCATTGATAAACATATGTTATTAAATTGTTGCTTATTATTTGCTGCTTATTATTGTTTGTGAAACTTTTCTTCTCAATTATGTTATTTAAGCTGTCTACTTTTATTTTGATTAAACCTTGCCCTTCAGTTCCTATCCAAAAGTTATGGTTAAAGTCTTCTATAATAGTCCGTAGGGCAGAACTTCCCAATTCTTGACTTCTGATATAATCAAATTTTTTGTTTTTAGGATTATATATACTTAGACCTTCAACAAATGACAGAATCCAGATTAGCCCATTTTGGTCTTTTATAAAATCATAGGTGTTGTTACCTAGTAAACCATTTTCTTCATTGATAATAGAGAATTTTGATTTTCCATGTTCCAATACATTTACTCCACCCTTCCAAGTAGCTACATAAAGGTTTTGATCATCGTCATAAAGTAAATCTAGTATGGCCTTGCTACTTATGTATTGCTGTTCCCTGTTTTCGTCTGTCCATAATTTGTATTGATTATCTTTTTTTAAATCCAAGAAATTTAAACCGCCTCCATCAGTCCCAACCCATAAATTCCCACTTTCATCTTCTATAAAAGAACTGACTATGTTATAACTTAGTGAATTTTCTGCTAGTTCTTCGTGGCGATAATTTTCAAAGTAGTTCTCAAAAGGGTCTATTTTATGTAAACCATTCTTATAGGAACCTATCCATGTAATTTGACTTTTATCTTGAAATATGCACCAAATGGAATTTCTTTCCATTAAATTAACAACTTCATTTTTCTTTTGGTCTATTAGAAATAGACCAAAATTCTCAGTTCCCACCAATATTTTTTCATCACTATCTATCAGTATGGAAAGAACAGGATTCTGATTGATTAAGTCATCTGTAGCAAACTGCTCAAATTTATGTTCGAGGTAATTGTATTTGTAAATACCATTGTTAGTTCCAGCTAATAAAAGGTTTCCTTTAGCATGCAAAGCCCTAATGGTTCTAATACGATTACCTTGGTTATCAAATAAGTGATAAGGGTAAAATTTTTTGCCTTGATAATCAAATCGGGCAATACCGGCATCGTTTGTAGCTACCCAAAGATTTCCATGCTCATCTGCCTCAATGGAATGAATATGATTATCTGGTAAGCTAAAAACATTCTGAGGGTCATGTTTAAAATGCTGGTATTTTTGTTGTTGAATATCTAAAACATCCATTCCGCCACCTTGATAACCTATGTAAAGGTAACCTAAGGTATCTGCGTACATAGACATTATTAAATCCTCTGCAGGGGAGTTTTCATTGTCAGGATCATGTCTATGTGCTTGAAATGTACCTGTTTTGAAATCGTAAAAATTTATTCCACCATCTACTGTCCCAATCCAAATATTACCATATTTATCTTTAGCTAATGTTGTAATGTTGCTAGTTGAAAGTGAGGCACCTTCTCCATCGTCTGGTTGAAAAACATCAAACTCATGTCCTTTATATCTGTTTAATCCATGCCTGGTGCCAACCCATATAAAACCAAGGTCGTCTTGTATGATTTTAGTCACTGAACTTTGGGAGAGGTTTCCCTGTACTCGTTTAATTATTGGCTGACTCCAACCTTTGACTTGTGATAACCAAACTACAATTAATAAGAATGATATGTTTTTCATGAATTTAAATCACCAACACCTACTTGCCATTATTGATTGCAAAGAAAATAGAATAATTGATTTCTCGAATAATCTATTCTATTAATCTAATCAATTGTCAAATGGAGCATACTTTTTTTACTGAGTTATTAGTGTTTATTTCTACTGTCTATGTTAATGGTAAGAGGTGTCAACTCAGAATTTATTCTGCTAAAATGTATTATTTTAAAGAGTGGGTAAATGATTTTGGAGTTTATATTCATCAATCAATGATCAAGTCAATATTTATGAGTATTATCTGCTTTGATTGAATTAATAATTAGTTTTAAAGAAAATTAAAAACAAAATTGAATGGATATACCTTCAATCATCAAGTACTTTAGAGATTGTTACAAGGCGGATACGAGAACTTTCACATTGACCAATTATTTTTCCGCTAAAGTGAGCCATAAATATATGGTGGAGGGAGTGGATGAGCTGCTAAATGGTTATCTGCCACAATTGCCTATCCCGTTAGATTATGCAAATAAAGTAACTAAAGAACTGTCTATTTATAGTAAAGAAAAAGAGCTTTATGCTTTCTCTGTCTTTGTTATAGGAAGTGAGGAAGGTATTTTAGATAAGAAACATGCTATTTGTGCTCCATTATTTATCCACCCAGCCAAAATAATTTCTGAAGGTGATTTTTCCTACCTTAAAATAGATTTTGATAAAACGTTTTTGAATGTCAATTTTATTTCAAAATGGATTGAGAAAGACGCAGATAATTTTTTTCAGCAAGTCAATGAATCCATGGTTGCTGGATCTTCTGATTTTGGTGGCATGGGAAAGTTAAGACGTGTTTTAGAAGAGAATATCTTGGACTTTAACGGTGAGGAATTGTTAGCTTACCCAGAGTTGATGACAGAAAAGGAGGTAAAAAAATTACTAACAATTAAATCTCTCAAAAATCAAAAAGGACTTAGGGCAGTTTCTGCCTGTGGTTTAGGTGTATTACTTAAATCAGAAAACACGAGAGGGGTACTCAATGAACTTAATTTACTGTGTAAAGATGGTTTCAATCATTCGGTTGCTTTGAAAAGTCTTTTTAGTCAAAACCAGCAAAGTAAAAGGAGACTGTCGAGTGGTAAGAATCCAGGTTATTTAAATGAAGCTCAAGAGAAGATTATTAAAACTGCAGATGGCTACACGTTATCACAGGTTACAGGGCCTCCTGGGACTGGAAAATCATATACGATTGCTTCTTTAGCCATTGAATACATGAGTAAAGGAAAATCGGTTTTAGTATCTGCTAAGACTGATGATGCGGTCAATGTAATTGGAAATAAGGTAAAATATGATTTCGGTTTAGCCGAAGTTGTAATCAGGGCAGGAAAGAGCGATTATAAAAAACAATTAAAAGAATATATAAAAAACCAACTATCAAAGGTTCGAAAGGGATCTTTTGTAAATGATTCTACTGAATGGAAACAATTGGAAAAGTATTTTGATGAGATCAAAGATCGTTTGGATAACGTTACGGATGATTTGTCAAAACAAATGAAAAGGGAGCTGGATTGGGGTGCCTATCTAGCCGAAAATGCCGATAAAAACAACCTGTTTTCGGTTGTTAAGAAGAAATATATCAATTGGAGGAATCAGCTACAAAACCCACATTGGAAAAATACGATAGACCTCTTTGATTACTTGGATGAGTTGGGAGATGTATATAAAAAATACCTCATATCAAAACATCAATTTATTAGGGATCAATCTATGTCTGTTCATAGGGCACAATATGTCAAATTCTCAAGTGCTCTTTCTGCGAGACAAGGAAGCAAAAGAGAGTTGATGTTTGATGAAATTGATTTTCAGGAAATTTTAAAGGCATTCCCTATTTGGTTGGTAAAAGCAGGTGATATTAGCAGGGTTTTGCCATTTAAAAAGGAGTTTTTTGACATTGCTATCATTGATGAAGCCACTCAGTGCGATATTGCAAGTATTTTGCCTATTCTTCACCGGGCTAAAAGAGTTGTTTTTGTAGGTGATCCTAAACAATTGCGACATGTTTCGTTTCTTTCTAGAGCTTACCAAAATGAACTACTGAGAAAGCATAATTTACCAGTGGAACACTTTGATTTATTTTATAATTACAGAGAATTAAGCATTTTGGATTTGGTGAATAATAAGCTTGAAACATCTGGTCAGGTTAACTTTCTGAACGAACATTTCAGAAGTAACCCCGATATTATCTCATTTAGTAATCAAGCTTTCTATGAAAATAGCTTGACCATAATGACCGATCACCCAGAACTGAGGGATGTGATCAGCACCCAATTTATGAAGGTAAATGGAGAAAGGGATAAAAAAGGGATCAACCACAAAGAAGCAAATGCTTTATTGAGCAAACTGATAGAGTTAATAGCAGAGACACCAAGTGATATTGAATACATAAAGACTTTTGGGATTTTATCTCCATTTAGAGATCAGACTGATTATTTAAATGAGTTGATTTATCAGAAAATTTCGATGGAACAGATAGAGAAACATAGAATTATGTGTGGTACTGCCTATTCTTTTCAAGGAGAGGAAAGAGATGTGATGTTACTTTCAATCTGTTTGGATGAAAAAAGTCATCCCACTGCCTACTATCACCTTAATAAACCAGATGTATTTAATGTATCTATTACCCGTGCCAAAAGTGAACAGTACATTTTTAAATCAATAAATACTACAGATCTCAAACCAAGTTTACTTAGGGACTTCTTAAGTTATAACTGGCATGAAAAATCTATCTATGATTACACAGAAAGTAAAGAAGATTTTATTAACGAAGTAATCAAATCATTAAGCGATAATGGAATAAAAACAAAAATTTCTTATCCGATAATTGGAAGAAAGATAGATATACTATGTCAGGTTTCTGGGGGTTACTTTGGGATTGATCTTTTTGGATATCCTGGTGATTTTGAAGGGATTCATACAGTGGAGGAATTAAAATTACTTAAAAGATCTGGTTTTAAGGTGTTTATGCTTCCTTACAGTTATTGGTATTTTGATAGAGATCATTGCTTAGAAGAATTGATGAACTTTAGGAACAATTTAGAGTAATATTTAAAGGCTTTGTAAGTTAATTAGGTTTAGTACCCATTAAATGCAACTGAACGATATCTTTCGGTATTCTAACAGGGTAATTCCTCAGTTTAAAGTTTTTCTTTAATGGATGTTAGAAATTTCATGTTGATTGCATTTAATAAAAGATTAAAAATTTTGTATTAAATAATAAGATTATGATTGATTTACACTTTTCACAACAACAAGCATGTAAAGCACTTAAAAGAATGATTTTTAGGCTTATCTCTAAAGATGAGTTAAACTCAGAAAACCTAGATAGGCTTCATTTTTTAGCTTCTGAGAGAGGTTTTTGTAGGGATAGCTTGGGTGAGTTAATATTAGATTGCCAAGTAGAATACTGTATTGAATAATGGAGGTTCTTAGCTTTAGACTAGTATATGAACAAGTTAAAGTCATGTGCTTATTCATAAAATAAGGTAGAAGCCTAATGAATAAGCACATTCGTTTATGATAAACAAGATTAAACGTTTGGTTGAGGAGTAACCCTTAAATAAGGTTTAATCTCAGTATGTCCTTTAGGAAATAATTCAGGTATTTGTTCATTGGTAACTGCTGGTACTATTACACAATCATCCCCTTGATTCCAATTGGCCGGTGTTGCTACCTTGTGATATGCTGTTAACTGTAATGAGTCGATTACTCTCAACAATTCGTCAAAATTTCTTCCAGTTGAAGCAGGGTAAGTAATCGTTAGTTTCACTTTTTTATCAGGTCCGATAATAAATACAGATCTAACTGTAAGTTGATTGTCAGCATTTGGGTGAATCATGTCATACAATTCTGCTACCCTTTTATTTTCGTCAGCGATAATCGGGAAATTTACAGTTGTTTCTTGTGTCTCGTTTATATCTACTATCCAACCTTTGTGTGATTCAACACCATCTACGCTTAATGCCGCTACTTTTACATTTCTATTAGCAAATTCCTCTGAGTATTTTGCCACTGTCCCTAATTCAGTAGTACAGACTGGAGTATAATCTGCAGGATGTGAGAATAAAATACCCCAGTTATCACCTAGCCATTCATGAAATTTTAATTCACCGATAGACGTTTGAGCTGTGAAATCTGGAGCTATGTCACCTAATCTTAATGTCGCCATGTTTAAGTTATGTTTTAAAAATAAATGTTTTGATTGTAGAACGGAAAAAGATTGAAGCAAGTTGATTAGAATCTTTATTTCTTTTAAACGATATTGAATTTTGTCCTCCTAACTACAATAGAAATTCATGAATTAAATAGTTAAGTATTTTCTGCTAAAGTGACTAAACTATAGAACTATTTTCTTAAGTAGATAGTGAAAATTAGGTTAGTAAATTAGTAAGATATTATCCGACAAACTAACCCTACTTTGTCATCTTAGACAAAAGTAGATACTTCATGCCTTTGTCTGTGTATTCACAGCCAACCTTTACAACTTGCCAAGGTGGCAAGACCAGAAAACAGATTGGGGTATTTTAGTAAGATGACAAAATAGGACTAAGAAAAGCTTTGTGATCTAAGAGGAATCAAAGAATTAATAACCCTTAGAGATTAAAAAACAGTTTAGATTTTGCCTACTCGTCAGAGACTACTAGTTTTGCTGCTTATTAATAGAATTATGTCAGAAGAGGTAAAATCACTTAATTTCCTAGAGCAGATCATAGAAGAAGACCTTAAAGAAGGGATGAGTCCCAAGCAACTACGCTTTCGTTTCCCTCCTGAACCAAATGGTTACCTTCATATAGGTCATACCAAAGCAATCGCTATTAATTTTGGATTAGGTGAAAAGTATAATGCACCCGTTAATTTACGTTTTGATGATACTAATCCGGCTAAGGAAGAACAAGAGTTTGTAGATGCAATTAAAGAAGATATTGCATGGTTAGGGTATAAGTGGGATAAAGAATGCTATTCATCTGATTATTTTCAACAATTATATGATTGGGCTGTATTTCTAATCAAAGAAGGCAAAGCATATGTTGATTCTCAATCTTCAGAGGCAATGGCTGAACAAAAAGGGACACCAACTGAACCTGGTACAGATGGCCCTTTTAGAAATAGGCCTGTAAATGAGAATTTAGCATTGTTTGAACAAATGAAAAATGGGGATTTTGAGGAAGGTCAACATGTACTTCGTGCTAAAATAGATATGACTCACAATAACATGTTGATGAGGGATCCACTGATGTATAGAGTGTTAAAGAAGAGTCATCACAGAACAGGAGAAAGTTGGTGTATTTACCCAATGTATGATTGGGCTCATGGTGAAAGTGACTATGTAGAACAGGTATCTCATTCACTTTGCTCTTTAGAATTTAAACCTCATAGAGAGTTGTATGAATGGTTTTTAGCTCAAATAGCAAAAGATTCTGATCAGTTGCCAAAACAAAGGGAATTTGCGAGACTAAACCTTAACTATACAGTTACTAGTAAGCGCAAATTAGCTAAATTGGTTGAAGATGGTGTAGTTACTGGATGGGATGATCCTCGGATGCCAACTGTTTCTGCATTCAGAAGGAGAGGGTATACGCCTACTTCCGTTCGTAATTTTATAGATAAAGTCGGTGTTGCCAAGCGAGATAATGTTATCGATTTATCATTATTGGAATTTTGTATTAGAGAAGATTTAAATAAGATTGCACCTAGGGTAATGGCAGTACTCAACCCTGTTAAATTAGTAATTACTAATTATCCTGAAGGAGAGGAAGAAATATTGATTGCTGAAAATAATCCTGAAGATGAAAATGCTGGAGAAAGAGAAGTACCTTTCTCTAAAGAACTCTATATAGAGCAAGAAGATTTCAAGGAAGAAGCTAACAGGAAGTTTTTTAGATTAACCCTTGGTAAAGAAGTTAGGTTAAAGAATGCATACATTATAAAAGGTGAAAGTGTATTGAAAGATGGTGATGGAAATATCACAGAGATACATTGTACTTATGATCCTAAAAGTAAAAGTGGTAGCGGCACTGAAGAAAGTATGCGTAAGGTAAAGGGTACCTTACATTGGGTGTCTATCCAACATGCATTTCCAATAGAAGTAAGGCAATATGATAGGCTTTTTTCAGAGGAAGCTCCAGATGGGCACAAAGACAAAGATTATACGGAGTTTTTAAATCCAAAATCATTATCTAAAGTGATAGGATATGCAGAACCGAGTTTAAAAGAAAGCAAAATAGGAGATAAGTTCCAATTCCAGAGGTTAGGCTATTTTAATGTAGATATAGATTCAACTGCAGATCAGATGGTTTTTAACAAGACAGTAGGTCTTAGGGATAGTTGGGTAAAAAAAAGTTAATGAATAAAGGCTTATCCCAAACCATAGTTTTTAGTTTAAGATAAGTCTTTTTATAAAGTAGAAAACTATAGGCCTTACTACTTTCCAGACAATCATTTTAATCCCTAAGGGATATTAATTCCCCTGGCCGGGCGCCCCGACTCTTGAGTCGATCATTAAATTATTGCCCATAGATACCCCGTACCCTTGGGTCGGGGTTGGTTCATTCGATGCTATGCTCACTTTTAGTAAAGTAAATGATCAGCCCATAAATGATTGCAGATTTAATCCTTAAGGGGTATTAATTGCCTAATAGGACACCCCCGCTCTTCCGCGAGTGTTATAGTTTTCTCAGCAGAAGCACTGGGTTGGGGGGGTGGATCTTTTACGAGAATGAGATTACCAAAATAGAAATTATACAAATTTATGTATAAAGGGCGTATTAGATTTTTTAGGTAATTTTTATTGAAGAAGGTGGGGCTGCCGAGGTAAAATTGAACCTGTAGAAAGTTAAGTAAATTCATCTTTGGGCTTTTATGTTTAATGATATGGTAACAACAAGACAATTGTAAAATTGCTTTTGATTATTTATCAATTTACTTTTGAATTAAGTATTCTACTTAGAAAGTGTTGAAAATGGATCAGAACGAGGTCATATTGTCTTTACCAAGTGAAAAGGTTTCGAATGATGAGACTGCCTTGTTAATATTTACACGATCTTTAGAGGCAGAATATGAAGAAAAAGGTAAACTTTTAAACTTAGGCCTAGATAAGTTCTCTGATCTTTATCATGGTCTCCTGAAAAAAGCCGTTGGCACTTCAGGAAAATTTAATCTGCCTACCTTTATTATAGATACCCCGCAACAGCAAGGTATTGGTTTTGGGGAAAAGATTTCTAATGCGATCCAAAAAGTATTTGATCAAGGTTATCAGAAATTGATCGTGCTGGGTAATGATTGCCCTACTTTAGAAGCAACGCATATTAGGTTTGCCATCAATAATCTTAAAGAAGGAAAACCTACTATAGGACCTGATCTAAGGGGAGGAGTTTATCTATTTAGCCTCCAAAAGAATCAGTTTGAATTAGACCGCTTTAAGGAATTGCCTTGGCAACAAGAAAACCTATCAGGCGAGTTAAGAAAGCTTTTAAAAGTAGCAAGGCAATTGGAACCAATAAGGGATGTAAATTCAGAGATTGATTTACATGCTATTAGATACAGTGTTACTGGATTTATCAAACAATTGATTTATAAGATCCTTTCTATAGAAAAAGATAATTTTTCTGCTGGTTTTCAATTCTTTGTTTTTAACACTCAAGTACATAAAAGGAATATAAATAAAAGAGGCCCACCTACTTCACTGAACATTTTAGTTTAGTAAATATTTGATTTTATCACGGTTAGTTTTCATAGAATATACACGATATGGAAAGATCAATTTGTAAAATGAAACTAATTTGAAATTAGTATGATCTGACAATTGATAAACTAAAATATCAGTGCTGTTGACAGTATATAGTTGTGATAACCTTTATTGTAATTTTATTGCTTAGATGAATATTCTTTTTTTTGCCAAAAAAAGTAGCTTGTCTGTTACTTTGGATAACTTTTTTAAATCGATCCTGAAACATAGTAGCATAATAATTTTAATTATGCTGATTACATTTAACTGCCATTTTAGTGTCTTTGGGCAAGAGGAATATGGATCAGTTAAAGGACATATCAAAGATGCGGTAAGCAAAGAAGATGTAATAGGAGCTAATTTTATCATACTGGGAACTACCACTGGTGTTGCTACAGATGTTTTTGGTAAGTACGAACTAAGATTAAAATCAGGCACTTATGATTTTCAAGTTACTGCTATTGGTTATGAAAACTTTACTATTCAAGAGTTAACCATTCAGCCAGGAGAAGTAGTAACTTTAGATATTCAAATGGTAGAAGACCAAGTCCAGTTGCAAGAGATTGTAGTTACTGCAAAAGCAGATAAATCTAATACCAATATTCTCCTTTTAGAGCGAAAGAAATCTGTATTAGCTGTAGAAAGCATTGGTGCTAATGAGCTTTCAATTAAAGGAATATCTAACGTGGAGTCAGGTATTACCAAGTTATCAGGAATTACAAAGTCTAGTAATGGTATCTTTATAAGAGGTTTAGGTGATCGGTATAATAATGTTTATTTAAACTCCTTGCCACTGCCTTCAGCTAACCCAGATAAGAAAGTAATAGAACTAGACATTTTACCTACAGCTATTGTGAGAAATATTGCTGTATCTAAATTGTACAGTGTCAATCAATTTGCAGATGTTTCGGGGGCTTCTATAGATGTATTCACAAAAGATTTTATAGAGGAAGACTTCCTGTCTCTTAATTTTGGAATAGGGTATAATAGCAGAACAACTTTTAAAAATTTTAACCATAACCAAGACAGTAATTTAGATTACTTAGGTTTTTCTGGAAATGGAAGAAGATCACCATTGCCCGTAGATGGGACAGATTTCGCATTACGTTTTCCATCTGAATCTACAGATCCCTTCAATACAAATTTCGATAGAGAGACTGTTTCAGCTCCATTAGATAATAGTTGGGGTATCCAATATGGTAAAGTATTGAAATTTTCCAAATCTACATTAGACATTCTTTTTTCAGCATCTTATAAAAATTCTTACCGAAACGACCTTGGTACGAATGATGTTCTCAATGCTACTCAAGACCAGAGTACAAGTTTTCTAAGAGAAAGAGATCAGTTCCAAACTAATTTGACAGGTTTATTGGGATTAAGGTATGATTTTGACAAAAAACACCAAATTAATTTTAATTACTTATTTGTAAATAATAGTGAAAACAATTACATCACGAGCCAGGGAAGAACTATAGATTTTGAAAACATAAGGCGTTTAAGAAGTAGGTATTTAGAAAAACGTCTTTCTGCCATCCAATTAAACGTGAAGAATACTTTGATTGAAGACAGACTTTCATTGAAGTGGGGAGGTAGTATTGCATTTGCCTTTACTGATGAACCAGATAGAAGGGATCTTACTTTTTTTTCACCAGCAGGTCAAAGTTTTGGAACAATCAATCGAAATATAGCTGCTGAAAATGGTAGGTATTTTCAAGAAATTGATGAGCAAGAAAATAATCTATTCACAGAATTAACTTATTCTTTTGGAGATCTATTCAAAACAGGAAATGATCAGAAAAACCAATTTTCCATAGGTTATCAGTTCAAAGAAAAATTAAGGTCTATAGATTTTAGGACATTTACACTTATTACTGATGGTTTGGATACTGAAAATATTGATTTAAATAATTTAGACGAGACTTTTTCTGATCAAAATTTTCAAGCTGGTAGTTTCTCTTACAGAGATATAAATGGTGGGGAGAGACAGTCTAGGACACTCAGGTCTATTCATGCTGTCTATGGATATTTTATATTAAATCCAATTGAAAATCTTGAAGTAGTACCAGGGATTAGAATAGAGGCAACTGATCAAGACGTCTTTTTTAAGCTTTTAGGAAATCCTTTAGGTGGCAATTTCCAATCTGTAAGTCTTAATGAAGTAAATGCATTGCCTAGCCTTAATGCAAAATATACGATTAATGAAAAGAATTTCTTTAGGCTAGGGCTGTCGCGAACTTTAACTAGGCCAAACTTCAATGAACTCATCCCAGCTCCTCAAGTGAATGAAAACTTACAGAGTATTGTTGGAAGGCCAACTCTACAGAATTCTAGCATTACTAATTTAGACTTAAGGTATGAGCTATTTCCAAATTCTGGTGAATTGTTGTCTTTTGGTGCGTTTTATAAACACATAGATAAACCAATAGAACAAGTACGTAGTGGGGAGAATTTTATCAGTTTTTTCAATGTAGCCAGCGCAAATGTTTATGGGGTAGAAGTAGAGTTTCAAAAAAGGCTTCACAGACTTGCTAATTCATCATTTTTAGGTGGATTGTCGTTAGATGGGAATATTAGTCTATTATATACTGATGTTAATATTAACCCTGATGAAATAGAGGACCTAGAGACTCGAAATTTATTAACCAATGTGACCAATACTTCTAGAACTTTGCAAGGAGCTTCTCCGTATTTGATCAATTTATCTGTAGGATATGATAATCCATTGTTTGAATCATCTACCTCTTCAAGTATTAAATTAGGTTATAATCTATTTGGCAAAAGAATTTATAATGTAGGCACTCAGCAAAGAGGAGATGAATTTGAATTGCCTGTAGCTACGTTAGACTTAGTTGTACAAAATAGGTTTCAGAATGGATTGGGTGTAGGATTGTCCATTAAAAATATCTTAAATCCATCTATAAGAAGACAGCAAGAAGCTGGGCCTCAAGTAACCTTAGATGCTATTACACAAAGCTTTCGGCGTGGTGTAAATTACGGGCTCAATGTTTCTTATCTTTTTAACAGAAAATGAAAAAACATTTGGTGGAAAGTAAAGCTGCATACTTAATAAATAGTAATGTAGGAAAAATCAATAATTCGATGAAAAAGGTTTTATTTATAGCTCAAGTATTTTTTATTGCTTTTTTAGTAAGTTGTTTAGAATTTGATAATTCAATAGGTGTCACAACTAGTGCTGACCTACGACCTGCTGATGGGAGTGTTCTACCGAATGAAATCATGCCGGGAGATACTTTACTTTTAAGGAGAGGTATGTCATTCGCTTTATTGGGAGCATTGAGAATACCTGAAGGTTCTGTATTGCAAATAGAACCAGGTGTTACAATTTCTGCTGCTGGAGGTCAGCCTCCATCTTTATTTATTGTAATAGAAAGTGGTGCAAAAATATTGGCTGAAGGAACTGATGATGAACCGATTGTATTTACGGCTTCTGACGAAACTCCTGGGGCATGGGGGGGATTAATTATCGCGGGGAAAGCACCTATTAATATTGGTAATACGGCTATAGCAGAAATAGGAGATGTGGTCTATGGAGGACAAGATCCTAATGATAATTCAGGGGTGCTTAATTATGTGCGCGTAGAATACACTGGGAGTTCTATCAATTCAGAAAGAGAGCACAATGGAATTACCCTCTACGGGGTCGGTAATGGTACTAAGATAGATTTTGTAGAAGCTTTTTTTGGGGCAGATGATGGGATTGAAATATTTGGAGGAACAGTTGACTTAAGTCATGTGGTATGTGTGGGTAGCCAAGATGATCAATTTGATTTTGTACAGGGCTGGACTGGAAATGTTTCTTTTCTTTATATTCAACAAGTAGATGATCCTACATATGTGCAAGATAGAGGGATAGAAGGAGATAATTTATCATCAGATAATGAAGCAATACCTTTTTCAAATCCCTCTATTCAAAATGTTACTTTAGTAGGGTTTAGCAGTGCTGATAATGAAATAAATGCAGACCCTGATGCCATAAGAATCAGAGAAGGGGCCAAGGGTAACTTTAACAACATATTAGTAAGAAACTACCCTGGTAGTGTGATGGATGTAAGAAGCTTGGTAACCCTAGAAAATCTTGGGAACGATGAATTGGTGTTTTCAGAGGTGTTTTTTGAAGGAATTACTACTTCGCCATTTTTTATGCTAGATAATGGTGAGCCTAATTTGGATACAGATCTCTTAAATAATGTTGAAAATAAACTAAACAATGCTATTTCCTCAGAGCAGACTACTGGTGCCGGTTTTGAGCTCTGGAGAGGGAATTTTGCTAGACTGCCATAAACTACTACTTCCAACAAGTAGATAAATATTATTTACCCTCTTTTAAAAACCATTTTATGATCTTCGGATTCCTTGGGCTCAAAGAAATATCCTCCCGTGTCAAATCCTTTCAGATCTTCAACCTGGTTAATTTTGTTTTGAATAATATACCTTGACATCATTCCTCTTGCTTTTTTAGCAAAGAACGAAATGACCTTGTATTTGTCATTCTTAAAATCTTTGAACTCTATATCTATAATATTGGCTTTAAGATTTTTGCGCGGAATAGATTTAAAATACTCATTAGAAGCAAGGTTTACAATGATATCATCTCCTTGTTCTTTCAGATCTATCAAAAGTTGTTTAGCAATTTGATCTCCCCAGAAACTGTATAAATTTTTATGTTTACCAACTTCAAGTTTTGTTCCCATTTCTAACCGGTAAGGCTCTATAATATCCAGAGGCCTAAGTAACCCATATAGTCCTGAAAGAATCCTTAAGTTAGCCTGTGCAAACTCTAACTCCTTATTTGAAAGTGATTCTGCTTCTAATCCTAGGTAGACATCTCCTTTAAATGCCATCACAGCTTGTCTAGCGACATTAGGATCCTTTGAATTTTCAAAATTTTGAAACCGCTCTACATTAAGTTTAGCAATATTCTCACTTACGCTCATAAGTTCTACAAGATGTTTTTCTTTCTTTCCTCTCATCACTTTTACAAGTCTTTCAGTTTGTTTTTGAAAGCGAGGAAGTGTGTGCGCAATTTGGTGATGAGATTCAAAATCTAGCGTTTTAGCTGGGGATATTACTGAGATCATGTTTTTTTGTTAAATGACTTTGCTAAATTATAAACAAAGAACCATTTGAAATAGTGCGCATCCATAAAAAATATCTATGTCTTTATAGATGAGGTTATTTAAAAAGGACTTCTTGACTTACAAGTGGAATTTCTATTGTTATATCAGTGCCTTTGCCTGCTTGAGATTTAATATGAATATCGCCTTCATATTTTTTAATAATTCTTTGAGAAATATATAGTCCTAAACCAGTTCCTTTACCTGGCTCTTTTGAAGTGAAAAATGGCTGAAAAGTTTTACTTAGCATACTTTCATTCATACCTATTCCATTATCAGAAATTAGGACTGTAGCCATTCCCATACTTTTTGTGACAGAGACATTGATTATGGGTCTTTGTGTATTTTCTAATGCATCTATTGAGTTTCTCAAGACATTGAGAAATACTTGACTCATTTCTGCAAAATCACCATAGACCACTACACTAGTTTGCGTATCAAAATTTATATTAATCACAGGATTGTTTTTCCTTACAACAAAGATACTTGCTTCTAAGATTTTGTCTAATTCTATGAACCTTGCTTGCTCTGGTAAAGCTTCTGGTGAAATATCTAGTAGATTCTTGATTATGCCACTAACCTTCTCAACTCCTTCAGATAAACTTTCCATTAATGTGTTGATCTCATTGATTAGAAAAAAAGAGTTTTCACTACTATTGGTATCTATTTCTTCCGTCAACTCTTCTAAGTCTAGTTTTATAGGCCCTATTAGACCAGAAATGTAATTCAGGGGATTATTTAACTCATGGGCTAGTCCAGATGTTAAAATAGTAATGGAAGCGATCTTTTCTGATTCTATTAGCTGGTCTTGAGTTTTTTGAAGATCATTTAGAGTGTTTTGCAATTTATTGTTTTGTTTTTGAATGGCATCATTAATTTTTTCAATTTCATTAGATTTTTGCACAATCTCTTCTTTTTGTTCATTTAGAAGATTGTTTTTATTTCGGTTTTGGAGTAACTGCATCCACAACAGCCTTATCCCACCAATGAGAATTATGATCATGATTGCCCAGACATACCTTTCTCGATAAGGATTTTCTGCTTTCATTTTACTTGCTTCAGGCCTTTTTTGGGGCAATATGTTTTCAACTTTATTAATCCCTGATTGGTATTTGGCTTCTAATTCCTTTATCCTGGAAGTTGTTGCTATATTGTTAAAACTATCTCTTAAAATATGGTATTGAGATTGGTATCTGTAAGCAGATTCAAAATCCTTTTTTTTGAAATACAGAGTTGAATATTGTTCAACCAAATCAATAGTTATTTCAAGAGAATTAATATGATCTTTAGTGCCTTTTAAAAGATGACAGAAATAAAGTGCTGAATCTATTTTTTCTAAATCCTCATATAATCTGGAAAGGTTTAAATAGGCATTAGAGATGCTATAGTAATCCTTTTCCTCTTTAGAAATTTCGAGTGCTTCAAGGAGGTGCCCTAAGGCTAAATCTATATTTTGTCCATGTGAATGGATAAGGCCTAAGTTCCTTCTTGTTAGGACTTCTAAACTTGTTAATTCACTTTTATTGGCTAATAACAACGATTCTTCACCATATTTGATCGCATTACTAATGTCGTCATGCCTGATTTCAAAAGCCAAGGAGCTTAACTGCTCTATTTTTGTTGAATTATTTGTTTCTGAAATTATAGTTGTATAAAGACTATCCTGTTCCTTTCCTGAGACAAGACCATAAGGAATTAGTGTAAAAGACAAAAAACAGATTAAAGTAGCCTTCATTCTGTAGAGGTACTGTTTTAAAAAGTGATTATTTTGTAAAATTAGATGAAGACCTAAATACCTTGTTTCAATTATGAGAATAACTAAACTATTTACTAATTGCATGTATTTAAGGGTAATCATTACCAATTTAAATATTTTGATAGTCTATGACAAGTATTCACTAAGATTATCAAAATATTCAAATACATAAGATTCTTTGGCTGAAGTTGAAATATGGAGGTAAATGAAGTGGATATTAATTACTAGTATCCGAGAAAAAAGATATTCATTTTTATGCGTTTAGGTGGTTTGGCACGGTACGCCGTCGCAGTGAGAATTTTGTGTCGTCCTAAAACAAGTTTACAGGTTAAATATATAGTCCTATAATAGATTTACAATTTCTCATAGTCCTGTTATTGATTTACAATAGTAGGGTTTTCTTTGTAATAACCCTTCCATAATTGTTCTGTATTTAAGTTAAGTTCATGCACTTTTTCAGGGACAAGGTTACCAATACTCATATGGGGTCTTTCCTTATTGTATAGGTTAATTGTTTGATCCAATATCTTTTTGGCTTCTTCTATACTTTTAGGTGAGTAATTGTATAGGTATTCATCTTTAAGTATTCCATTTACCCTTTCTGCAAGTGCATTTTCCCTGGGATCACCACTTTCTGTCATGCTGATTTTTACTTGGTGTTTATTTAAAATCTTAACATATTCTTTGCTGCAATATTGAATACCCCTGTCAGAATGATGGATCAGCTCAAAACAGTCATCTGGCCCACTCAAAAGGCCTGAGATGGCTTTTTTGAGCGCCCGGATTGGGCCTTCAGCTTCTAAAGTCCCCAACAGTTGGTAACCAACCACTTTTCTGGAAAAAGCATCAGTTACCAGTGAGATGTAAACATGCTTTCCCCCTATCTTCCAATAAGTAATATCACTGACCCATAATTGATTCCTGCCAGTAGGGTTAAATTCCTTTACCAGGTTAGGATATTTTCTATAGTAATGAAAGGAATTAGTTGTCTTAACAGTCCTTCTTCTTCTTTTTACCAGTAAGTTATGGCAAGAAAGCAAATCAAATAAAGCATCCCGGCCCATTTTTATTTGATGGGTCAACATAAAAGGTTCCAATAATTCGTAGAGCTTCCTTGTCCCCATCCTACGATGGTTTCCCCGAATCTCAATAACCTGATCCAATATTAAGTTATGTTCTAAAACAAGATCTTCCTGTCTCCAGAAGTATTGATAGTAAGCCTGCCTGGTTACACCGAATAACCGACATATACGCCCCAGAGAAACGTTCATATGCCTTTCTTTTAAAGTATTGATTATTGGGTGGG
>CALGOB010000156.1 GCA_937958005.1 uncultured Cyclobacteriaceae bacterium | reverse complement strand
GGAAGAAACATAGACAGAAGGTCATTCCGCTTTTTCAATACAAAATTAATACATTATGAGACTGGAGTTATCCCCAGAGGGGATAATATGCCTAATCCAAAATAAATCTTTACTATCATTAATTAACACGCTTTTGCCCTGAAGACAACCCTTCTTTTACTCAGTCCACCTTCACATGAAACTCTTCCCATTTTTGGACTCCTTCTTGATCACTCAATTTAGTTGCTTCTATTAATGTACTAATGTCATTTCTATAAGCAAACCCAATCACCTTTTGTTGGTCATTCTGCACAAAAGCATACTGATCAAATTCAGAATTTCTCACCATAAAAGCAGCAGGTGCAACTGGGTATAATTCCCGAGGTTTATCCCATCCATTCCACTCATACATCAGCTTTCCTTTATTTAAATAAATATGGATGTATCGTTCACCCCAATGATAGTACCCTTGGTATTTCTCCAGTTTGGCTTTTGGTAGTTTTGCTATTTCTTTCTGATGATTCCAGTTTTCTTCTTTTCCTTGTCTATCAATGTATCGCCATTTTCCTGTTTTTAGATTTTGCTTGTAATTGCCTTCACTAGCTACACTGCCATCAGGATAATAGGTAATAGATCGGTCTTCCAAAATACCGTCTTCATAATGTTTGATGCTTTTCAATTTCCCTTCATCATATTCCTTCACTTCTCCATTGGGTATTTGGGCTTGGTGGTTTAGCTTATAAACTGGTTGGCCACTTGCATAGCCCAAGGTGTCATTTACAAAAGTAAACTTATTTAAAAATTGACCTGATTGGATTTTATACCAGTGGTCACCGCCATCTCGTGTTTCAAAGGAATAATCACCATCTCCGCCTATCCAGCCTACTTTTTCATTTACAAAACCTATTCCCTGTATAAAATATTCTTCTTTGGTAAATTCTTTAGGTTTCCAAGATTTCCCTCCATCTTCTGTTTTCAAAAAATAATGCTTCCCTCCATCTACATTCCTCTGCACAGAAACATAGCCCACTTGACGCGAGGGAAAAGAAATTTTCCAAGCATATTCCCCTTTTTGCGGTGAGGTATATAGTGTATCCCACGAGGTCCCCCCGTCTTCTGTAGACAAAATAATAGCTCTTGATTCTGGGAACTCAAAAGCTGTTCCCCCTATCATGATGCCATTTTGCTCATCAAAAAAATGTGGGACTATGAGTGCCTGTGCTAGGTGATTCATGTCTTTGGTCACCCAGGTCTTTCCACCATCTTCTGAACGGATAAAAAAAGCTGGGCCACGCACGCGCCCACTTCCTACTATTACCTTTTCACTCACTACTTGCAACCCACAAATCCCCGCTGGGTAAGGTTCTGGTAGATCTACTGCCTTCCAATTTTTTCCGCCATCGGTAGTCGCATAGAGTATATTTGGGTCTGTTACCCAAGAGTAACGGGCACTGTCCATCCCAATAGTCCCTATCCATCCGTTTAATGAGTCGCGAAAAGCGAGTGCCCTAAAATAAGATCCTTCTTTGCTAAATTGTAAATCCCATGTTTTTCCTCCATCATCGGTTCTGTAAACTTTTCCTGTATTGTTAATCGCCCAGCCAAGTGTGGGGGAAACAAAGGATACATCATCATTCCTGTTTGTTTTGAAAGGATAGTTGTCCAGTAATTCCCAAGACTTAACGTGCTTGATCGTTTGTTTACTTTTTAAAATAGTGGTAATCTCTTTTTTACAGCCTCCCAACAATAAGGGGATTGCAATCATCAGTAGCCACTTGCTTTTTGTATTCATCATTTTTTACTTGCTAAACTTAGTTAATTAGAAATTTTGACTTGCTAGGCGTAGTTAATTAGAAATTGGAAAAAATTAGTAATTAGGAATTTGACTTGCTAGGCGTAGTTAATTAGAAATTTTTACTTGCTAGGCGTAATTAATTAGGAATTGTCTGCATAATTCAATTACTAATTTCTAATTACGCATTTCTAATTAATTTAAAGATTTCTAATTATGCATTACTAATTTCTAATTACGCATTTCTAATTTATTAAAGATTTCTAATTATACAATTACCCATTTCGCATTACTCATTCCTAATTCCTAATTTTTTCTAATTCTGTTTCTTCAAAGCCTCCAAAACCTTCTTTGCTTTTTTACTATACAAACCATTATCGCGATTCAAAACTTCTAGTGTCTTTCTTAGCTCTTCTTTATTTCCTTCTTTTAAATAAGTCATCGCCAGTAGCCATGTTGCTTCTCTGGCCATGAGGCCTTGTCCTGTTCCTGCTTTTTTAAATATCTCCTTTGCTTTTGTTAGCTGATCAGTTTCTAAATAGGCCGAACCTAACATCAGGTAGACTCCATCTACTGGCTTGCCTTCCTCTACCAGCTTTTCTAGTATGGGGATGGATGCTGCATATTGGGCGGATTTATATAGCTGGTAAGCGTTCTTTTCTAATTCGTTAGTTTCTCTGGCTTCAGGGCTATGGGTATATGCATGGTAAAATTCTTCATATAGCCCTTTTTGTCCATTTCCACTAAACAAACTCAGATAACCCACCACCAGTAACACTACTGCGGCGGCTGCTAGTCCTATCATTTTGTAAAGTCTCATTCCTTTTCCCTGTAGACCTTTTTCTTGAGATAGTCCGTCATATAATGCCTTTATTTTCTCTACTTGCTTTGCCTTGTTTATAGCTTGCAGTGCTGCCAAAAGGCCATCCATCTGGCGTAATTCCCTCTTAAAAGCGGGTGAGGCTTTTAGCTGTTGCTCTACTTGGTTTTCCTCTTCCACATTGCAATCTCCTTCTAAATATCTAAGGATTAGGTGGCGGTGGTTTTCTGCTAGTTCCATATGAGTTGTTCTTTAAGTATTGAGTTTTTTTGTTTACTGAAAGGCGGAAAAATTATCTTCAGGAAAATCCTCGAAGGTTTTTTCTTTTAGTTTTTCTATACACCTAAATTTGGTTACAGCAGCTACCCGGTCATTGCTAAAGCCCATCAATTGGGCAATTTCCTTCATCCCCTTTTTTTGAAAATAAAAATACTGGATGAGGTGTTTACAGCGCTCCCCCAAAGTTTCCAAAATAGACCGCGTCCGAGAAATTAGGTAACTGGCATATTGGGCTTCCTCTTTTTCTATTAGGTCATCCAAAAGGTCTGACCGGTTGATCCCATCGTAGAAATACCTGCTTACATTGTCCTCATGTTTCTTTTTGATTTTATCTTTATAATTAGCTCGTTTCCAGTGATTGTAACAGGCTACTTGCAAGAAGGCAGCCATGTTAAGAATTTCTTGCCCTTTCTCCCTTGGCTTCTGAAATACTTCCAGGCCTGCTTCTATGAAAATATCTGAAGCTTCGTCTTCTGAGCACTGTGTTTTCACAAAGAGGTACTCCATACATTCTGCCCGATATTCATAAATGGATCTAAAAAATTCTTCTTGATCGGTCATCGCTTATTAGTTTATTTTCTATAACGTCAAGTTAGTAGGTGGTTTATTAACAAAAAAACTAATTTTTTTTTGATTTGCTAAACGTGATTAATTAGGAATTTTGACTTGCTGGACGTAGATTAATTAGAAATTAGGAATTAGAAGTTTGACTTGCTAAGTGCAGGTTTGACTTGCTAGGCGTAGTTAATTAGGAATGTGTAATTAGGGGTTTTGACTTGCTAGGCGTAGTTAATTAGAAATTATGACTTGCTAAACTCAATTAATTAGAAATTAGGAATTTGACTTGCTGGATGTAATTAATTAGAAATGCAGAATTAGAGGTTTGACTTGTTGGACGTAGTTAATTAAGAAGTAGGAGGGTTCATCTCTGACAGTTCTTTTCCTCCTTTGATTCCAAAATCTAAGGTCCTAATTGGGAACGGTATGGTAATGCCATGATGATCAAATGCCTGTTTAATGGCTATGATTGCATCACTTTTTTCTTGCAGATAGGTAGTCTCATTGGCCGAATTGATCCAGATCATGATGGAGAAATTGATTGAGCTATCACCAAATTCATTAAAATACAATTTTGTTTCTTTATTAGACAATAAATTAGGCAAATCAGCCACCGCATTTAAGGCAATTGATTTCACCTTATTCAAATCATCTGCATAAGAAACGCCTACTTCAAGGTCTATTCTTCTTTCATTTGTTTTTGTATAGTTTGTCACAGGAGACTGGAAAACATCTTTGTTAGGAATGATCACATGTAAGCCTTGAAAAGTTTTGATAACAGTTACTCTTAAATTAATGTTTTCTACTACCCCTATATAAGAGGCTGTCTCAATAATATCGCCCACTTGTATAGGTTTTCTAAAAGCAATCAAGACTCCTGAAATTAAGTTGGCAGTGATATCTTGGAAAGCAAAACCTAATGCCAGGCCGACAATTCCCGCACCAGCCAATAAAGAAGTCACGGTTTGTTCTAGGTGTAATACATTTAATGCAATGATGAGACCTGTTCCTAATACCCCTAAATAAACAAAGGTGGTAAATAATGTATTAATAGATTTTTCATCCGAAAATCTAGTCAATATGCGACCTACAATGGATTTGAGGATTTTTGCGGTAAAATATGAAAAGAATAACACTGTAACCGCAATGATCACATTGGGTAATAATGCCGTAGTATTCTCTAACCAAGACTCTAATTTATTGGTCAAAATATCAAGGGCCTTCTGTAAATCAAATTCCATCACTATTATTTAAATTCTTAAGGTAAAGAAACTATCAACTAAATAAGATTCAAAAGAAATGGTAACTATTCTAATAAGTAATTTGGATTTGCTAGACGTAGATAATTAGGAATTGGAAAAAATTAGGAACTAGTAATTTGACTTGCTAAACGTATAGAATTAGAAATTAGAAATTAGGAATGTGTAATTAGGAATTTAGACTTGACTTAAGACAAATTTCTAATTATGCATTTCGCATTACTAATTACATAAAGACCTAATTAACAATTTCATAGTCTTATACTAACCAAGTAAAAAGCATTCCTAGGAATATTAAAGCGGTCCATAATATATTATTATCAGGAGAGCCCATTACAAATCCCATGTACCAGCCTACTAGGCCGATTCCGATAAACGCAATAGCAAAACCAACCATTAGGTATTTCTTTGTTTTTTTCTTTGCGTTCAAATGGTATACGGGTAGCATGGCAATGAAGAAAGAAAATGCCAACCCTAAAAAGTCTAAACCAGAATTCACATCATATTTAATGACCCAGAAAACAAAGGCCCCTAACGCAGACAATGAGCCCACTAGGAGTCCAGCATTGATTTTAGTTAATAAGCGTTCTTGCTCATCTAGTAGATACCTTCCATACTTGTCAAAATAAAGTAGAATATTGGCAATAGGTGGTGTAAACCAAGTCCAAAAAATAAACACTAGGTAGAATGGGACTAAAAAAGGCACAATTCTCACTAGAACAATCACACCAATGTAGAGTGCCCATTTACTTTTACTCCCAATTTTATCAATCCAAAAAGCAAATTGAAGGAGCTTTCTATATAGAACGTTAGAGGATTTAATAGCTTCTGCCATACCCGCTTTAGCATATTCTTGTGTAGGTTCTATCCTGAGTGCAACAGAAAAATGTTCTTTAGCTTTTGGAATGTTACCCTGTCTTAAAAATTGATAGCCAGCATTGGCATGGGTAAAGGCATTTTCAGGATCATTCTGTAACAAGTGGTTAATTCTTCCTTCCGCCTCTTCTTTTTTACCCATCCTGCTATGAGCCATGCTAAGGATGTTGTTACAAAGTGTATTGTCTGGCTCCATTTCTAATCCTTTCATAGAAAGGGTTACTGCTTCTTCAAAATCGCCTTTATTTAACCTCACAGAACCTTTCACACCATAATAATCGGCTCGCTCTGGAGCTAAAGAGATGGCCATGTCAATTTCCTTTTCAGCTTTCTTATGCTCATCTTGAGCCAAATGAATCCTCGCTTTTAAGTAATAGACATAATCATTCTCAGGGTTGGTACCTATGGCTCTTTCAATAGCTTCAGCTGCCTTTTTGTAGGTGCCTTGCTTATAGTAAATTTCAGACTGTAAGGCATGTAATTCGCTAACATCTGGGTACTGACTTAAAGCATCATTTAAATTTTGCTGTGCCAAATCCAATTTATCTCGCTCAACTAGCAATTCAATTCTTGAGATGATATCAAATAACATGATTAAAGCTTTAAATAGTCTACAATGTCATCATAAATCCCTGAATTATTGGAATATAGAGCATAATTTCTAGCTGTATTGAACCAGTCTTTAGTGCTAGGTCTCACACGCTTTATTTGTGTAATAATTTCTTTCGTTCTAATCGGCTCTATTTTACCAGTTTTCATAGAGCTACGTAGCTTTTCCTCTATTGTCAAATCTATGAGTGCGCTGATATCTGCTCCACTAAATTCATTCGTTTTACTGGCAATTTTTCCGTAATCTATCTTTTCTACAGGTTTATCTGCAAGCATTAATTTTAATATCTTCTCACGCGCTTCTTGGTCTGGTGGAGGCACAAAAATGATTCTGTCAAACCTACCTGGTCTTAGAAAAGCAGAATCCATATGCCATGGAGAATTAGTTGCCCCTAAAATTAGTAACCCGTCATTATTACTATCTATACCGTCCATTTCTTTTAGAAACTGGTTGATTATGTTTCTTCCTGCTGATTGTTTTAAATCGTTTCGCTTACTACCTAGTGCATCTATTTCATCAAAAAACATCACACAGGGAGAATTTCCTCTTGCTATTTCAAACTTGGCATGAAGGTTCTTTTCACTATTACCCATCCACATATCCACCGTGTCTTCAATCCCAACAGTTAAAAACTTAGATTGGATTTCTCCTGCAGTGGCTTTTGACAGGTATGTTTTACCACACCCTGGTGGTCCATACATTAATATTCCTCCACCTGCCTTTTTTCCATATGCTTTATATAAGTCCGGGTTTTGAAGCGGGTGAATGATCTTCATCTTTATTTCATCCTTTACTTGATCCATACCTCCCACATGAGAGAAATCAATAGATGGTTTTTCTAAAAAAGGGTCATAAGCTTCTCCTCCTATTTCACCTTCTAACCCATGAGGGTTTCCAGAGGAATCTATCTTTAGCTGGTATTCTAGGTTTTCATTATACCACTCCTCATGCTGCATTTGGAAAGCCTTATATTGCTCTATGGCTTCACTGTTTTGTCCATCATCTATTAACAATTGAATGTAGATAACCATCATCTCTGAAGACCTGTCTTCTGTCAACATTTCCTCTGCAATAATGAGTCCGGTACTAAAGTTTCCTAATTTTTGATAGCATTTAATCAATGCTAACTTAGTATCTTTATCAGGAGACTGTTGTAATAATATGGTATAGTGATTTTTAGCTTTTTCAAATTCCTTTATATTGAAATACCCATCTGCAATTTGCCTCCTCAACAATAAGTTTTCAGGGGTTGCTTCTAATGCTATTTCTAATGCCTCAATGGTAGATTTATCCATATGGTGACAGTAATTATTCTTTTCCGTTAAAAAAATCCAAAATAATCAATAGCAATCAGTAATTGAACTATTTCACTTGCTTTATTACAAAAGTGTTGTGAGAATGTCCCGTATTTACTGCTTTAAAACCAAATTACCTTTAAAACTTCGTATACACCTTCCTGTTTATTTCCCATTCTCATGCATTAAAAAGCCTTTAAATAGCGCTGCTATTCCTTCATTTTGCCTTTGAGAATAAAAATAAACTAAGAAATCTAATCCGAATTTTTAAAGCTAAATTGGTATGAGTAGCTAGAAAGCAGTAAATACGCAACATCACGTGGCTCACGGTTAATCGATTATAGCATTAGCGATGCTAATTAATAGAACCTGGAATAACCTTTAAAAAATTAAGAATTCCTTAGCCACTGTTCTGCAGTGCTTATCTTATCAAAAGACTGCATCGTAATCTGTTCTCCCTTTTGGCCTTTTTCAAAATTTTCATGAGAGATCTTCGAGAAGATATCCGAAGAGAGTACGGTTGCATGTTTTTTGAGTCCGAATTTTTTGGCGGGTTCATACCAGTTAGATTCCATCCATTCGTTCAACTCACTCCAAGCTCCTTTTATTTGACTATTATCACTCAATAAGTTTTGGCAGCCTGTTTCTTCGATTAGTTTCAGTGTTGCTTCTACTCCTTTTACAGCTTCATTTGTGGGCACAAACCCAATCCATTTTGTAGTAATCCAGTTGTTGGTTGCATCATGATACGCTTTGTAATAAGGTTTACCGTATCGGTTTTCCAGTACAATCATTAGTTAAATATTCACGTTTTTAGTTAAAAAATACTTTCATCAAACAGGGCTTCGTATTCGGATTAAAAAGACCTGCTCAAATTCACTAGCGAGGGGGTTTACTAGCGAAATGCTAACTATTGAAATCGACAATAGCCAGCAAAACTAGTATTTGAATACAATCATTCAAAACTGTATTCTGATAGAAGTTTATTTTTTTCTTTCAACGGTCAAACTTTCTCTAGGGGAGTAATATGAATAGATATACTATCAGGACAAACAGTTTCTAAAAGCAATGGAGTTTCTTTTAATAAGCTGATTTAATACCCATTTAGATTCATCAATACATGGTTTTTGTTAAATTTATATTTGTAGGGTCTCAAAACGTTCAACATAGCGATGTAATACTTGTACTTTTTGTCACAATAAATATTGATCTCTTATATCTTTTTAAAGCAAAGAAGGATTCCTTATAAAGTTTGACCATTCATTCATAAAAGTATAGAAGTAGGTCTTATAAGTGTTAATCAAGAACCAAAGCAACTAACTACTAAGCAATTGTCTCTTATCGCTCTGCATAATTTTGGATATAAGTGTCTGCAAAATCATGTTCATTACAAAATATTACTTATTTAACAATTAATTCACTCAACAAATCGGCTTTTTAATAAGAAAATCAAAACGAACCGCCTAGTTTTGCGCGATTCACGATAGCACGGAATAACTATGAAACTATTCAATTCTTTTATTAACAATCAACCAGGCGGCCTTGTTAAAGACATTCTCTCTGGACTAACAGTCGCTTTAGCCCTTGTACCTGAGGCAGTTGCCTTTGCTTTTGTCGCAGGAATTTCTCCAATTGTTGGGCTGTACGGAGCTTTTATGATGGGGCTTATTACCTCGTTATTTGGTGGTAGACCAGGCATGATTTCTGGAGCTACAGGTGCCATGGCTGTAGTAATGGTAGATTTAGTAAAAGAAGGTAGTGAGATCAGTGGTGGATCAGGAATTCAATATCTATTCATTACTCTTATATTAGTGGGTATTATACAAGCTTCAGCTGGTTTTTTGAGATTGGGAAAATTTATCAGGTTGGTTCCTTATCCTGTCATGATAGGTTTTGTGAACGGCTTAGCCATTGTCATTGGTTTATCACAAATTGATATGTTTAAAACAGGCAAAATCTGGTTAACAGGTGAGCCTCTCATCATTATGATTGGTCTTGTAGCTTTAACTATGGGGCTTATGTTTGGTCTTCCAAAACTCAACAAAAATATTCCTGCAGCATTAGTTGCTATTTTAGTCGTATCAGCGATTGTCATATTAGGGAATGTCTCTACAGAAACTGTAAGTAGTTTCATAATTAGTAGAGGTGGGACTGGTATAGAAGCAGGACTTCCAGTATTCTCGATTCCTAACATTCCTTTCAATTTAGATACATTCATATTTATTGCACCTTATGCATTTATTTTGGCAGCTATAGGTTTAATAGAATCCTTAATGACTCTTAACTTAATAGATGAAATGACAGAATCGCGTGGCAGTGGAAATCAAGAAGCTGTTGCACAAGGCTTAGCGAATTTCATCAACGGGTTTTTTGGTGGTATGGGTGGGTGCGCCATGATTGGTCAAAGTATTATCAATATTAAATCGGGTGGCAGAGGCCGTTTATCAGGTCTAGTGGCTGCTATTGCACTTTTGCTTTTCATTCTTTTTGGAGCTTCTTACATAGAAAAAATTCCAATTGCTGCTTTAGTTGGAGTTATGTTCATGGTAGTTATTGGCACATTTGCGTGGGGTACTTTTAGAATTATTAACAAGGTTCCCGTTGCTGATATCATTGTCATCATTATTGTTACCAGTTTAACTGTTATTTTTGATTTGGCTGTTGCAGTTCTGGCAGGCGTTGTGGTTTCTGCTCTTGTATTTGCATGGGAAAATGCGCTAAGAATTAGGGCAAGGAAGTATATAGATGAATATGGGATCAAACATTATCAGATATTTGGTCCTTTGTTCTTTGGTAGTACTACTTTATTCCTTTCAAAATTTGATATTGCAAATGACCCTAAAGAGGTAATTATTGATTTTAAAGAGTCTAGAATCATGGATCAGTCTGCTATTGAGAGTATTAATAAATTAACTGAAAAGTATCAAAGAGTAGGTAAAAATATTCATTTAAGGCACTTAAGCAATGACTGTGTCAAGGTGATTAAGAAAGCAGAAAAAATCTGTGAAGTAAATGTCCTGGAAGATCCAGAATATTTTGTAGCAATTGACAACTATAATCTATTGAAGGGAGAAGAGGCATAAACCTCTTCTTACCTATCTAAATACAAAGTTACACCTAAAGCAAGATCAACAAATATCAAAATCAGAATGGAGATCATAGTAAGGCGGGGCACTCCTAAAATCACCAAGCGCCTTTGTCTTATTTATGCTTTTTTTTCAATCTTTTATTCTTCAACAGATCATTCATATTTGCCAAAGTAATTTTCTTTTTAAACTTTGGTAGATTGATCAATTGATTCCTCTTTAAGTGGTCAATCGGATTGTCTTTCTTGAGCAATGCCCTATTATTATCACCTGAACTTTTACCCGCTAAGGCAAAACCTGTTCCTAACATCATCAGGTTTATAGTTTATTATCAGTAAATGATTATAAGTATAGTTCAGTATAAACAAACCAAACAAGAAAGTACTGAACCTAGAAAATAAGGATAGATATCCCGTACCCTTGGGTCGGGGTTGGTTCATTACGAGGCGCATTGATAAATTTGTTGTTACTTTTTATATCAAAGACTCCAGCTTTTTTTAAAAGATTTCTGTTACTTTCAAATGTTTTTTGACCCGAATGTGGGAATGAAGTTCCGTATGCCATGGTATTTAAATTTAATGGTTTTATTATGAGCTAATTAATTATATGAGAAAAACAAAACATCGTTTTGTTTTTTAGACTATCTAAGAATTATATTTCAAAAAGAGAAGAGTGTTAAAAATTATAATTGCATAAACCAAAATTTCCTAGCTAATTCAATGATGGTTTTAAATGCATCCATTATATTCTGTGACAAAAGTTACTGTTTGAATAATTCCAACCCTTTACTTTTGGCCTAAATGATTCTTTAAAATGAGTTTGTTAAAAAAAGTATTCCCAATTCTACAGTGGCTACCCTCTTATCAGAGGACAAATCTAAAAGGAGATATTTTTGCAGGGATTACTGTAGGTATCATGTTGATACCACAAGGAATGGCTTATGCATTAATTGCTGGACTTCCTCCTGTTTATGGTCTTTATGCTTCTATTATCCCACAGATTGCTTATGCTATTTTTGGAACTTCCAGACAATTATCAGTAGCTCCAGCGGCTATGGATTCACTGCTAGTGGCTGCTGGGATTTCTGTATTAGCAACCACTAGCACTGAAGAATACATTTTATTTGCCATTCTATTAGCCTTCTTCATGGGAACTTTCCAAATTCTGTTAGGTATTTTCAGAATGGGATTTATTACTAATCTTTTGTCTAAACCAGTTATCAGTGGATTTACTTCAGCGGCAGCATTAATTATTGGTTTAAGTCAACTAAAACATTTATTGGGTATTGAGTTTGCTCAAACCAATCAAATACATGAAATCCTTCAGTATGTATTTCAAGAAATCAGTAATACTCACTGGATCACATTGATCATTGGTCTAGTGGGTATTGTCATTATAAAAGGTTCAAAGAAATTAAACAAAGGAATTCCTGGGCCATTGATTGCGGTAATTTTTGGCATTACTATTATTTATTTTCTTTCTTTAGATCAATTAGGGGTAAATATTGTTAAATACATTCCAGAAGGTTTGCCCTCTTTGCATATTCCAAAATTAGAAATTGATAAAATTTATTCTTTAATCCCACTTGCGCTTACTTTATCAGTTGTTTCCTTTATGGAAGCTTTCTCTATTTCAAAAGCATTGGAAGTCAAAAAGAATAATTATAAGGTTAACCCTAACCAAGAGTTAATTGCTTTAGGGATCGCAAATTTTACGGGCTCACTTTTTCAATCTTTTCCTGTAACAGGGGGGTTCTCGAGATCAGCTGTTAACTTCCAATCAGGTGCTAATACACCGTTAGCCTCTGTTATTAGTGCGATTATAGTAGGGCTTACTCTTATATTTTTAACTCCTTTATTTTATTATTTACCTAAGGCTATTCTAGCAGCACTTATCATGGTTTCTATTACAAGTTTAATAGACTTTAACTATGCCAAAGTTCTATTTAAAGAAAATAAAGTAGAGTTCTTTCTATTGTTCACTACCTTTTTAGTCACTCTAAATTTCAATATGGTTTCTGGAATAGTAACAGGTGTAATTGTTTCTGTTCTGATTTTACTGTACAAATCTGCCTATCCACACATTGCAGAACTAGGCAGAGTAAAAGGCCATCATGAATTTAAAAGCATTACTCGTTTTAAAGATCTCGAAAAATGGGATAACATATTGATTATAAGGGTAGATGCTTCTCTCTCTTTCATAAATATTCAATATGTGATTGACTACTTAAATCAAGAGATCAAGCAATCCGATTCTAAAATTGACACCATCATTTTAGATGCTGCTCCCATTAGTTACATAGATTCTTCTGCATCTGCTGGTTTAAAAACCTATCTTGAGGATTTGAATACAAAAGGCATCAAATTCTATCTCTGTGATCTCATAGGCCCAGTTAGAGATACTTTGTCAAAAACTGGCTTATTAGAAGTGATTGGAAAAGAACACATCTTTATTGATTTAAATGAATCAATTAGAGGAGTTATGACCAATACACAGGGCAGGTTTAGTGATTATGCATTACAGTCAAATACTTAACCTATTATGAAGAAAGATTTTCTATTTGTAGGGGTTCAAGGGGGCTTATTTTTTGGATATATTTTTGACATCATATTACCATACAATTACCATCCATCTATTCGATATTGTGGGTTGGCAATTGCCATTTTAGGCTTAGTCATTTTGTTGTTGGCTATCCTCCAATTAAATGAAAATCTTTCTCCTTTTCCTACACCATTAGTGCATGGTAAATTGATTACCAATGGTCTCTACCACCTAGTTCGTCATCCAATTTACACAGGCATAATAATAGGCTCTTTAGGCTATGGAGTCTATTCTCAAAGTATCTCTAAAATAGCAATCGGTTTTATTCTATGGATCCTATTTCATTTTAAAGCGAAATATGAAGAGAAACTATTGATTGATAAATTTATCGAGTATCCTAATTACATTAAAAGCACTGGAAGGTTTTTCCCTAAGGTTTACAGGAAATCCAATAAATGATTATGTATTTAATTAAAAAAAACACAATGAACACTGAAGAAATTATTACCAAAGAAGCTTACAACGCAATTGAAAAAATGATCGGCAACCCTGAAAGTGTGGTTGGGATAGATGCCAAAAAAACACATATTATCATCATTCATAAATTAATGGAAATTGAAAAAAGATTGAAAGCTCTGGAAGAACAATAGGCAAGCGATTATTTCGGTGAGCTTAACCTATCGTTTAGGCAAAAGGCGAAAGGTATAAAAAATAAGATTCTAGACAGACATTAGATTTCAGACTGTAGCTACCTGGTTTTAGGTTTGAATTCCAGTTTGTGTTTGAGTAAGGAGAAAATAACTCTTTACTCTACCTCAAACTCGAACTGTTACTTCGTAAAAAATGAGCAAGTATGAATTCATTTGATCAACAGAATTTAAATGAACCAACCCCGACCCAAGGGTACAATGCTGTTAAGTTAAGAATTTGGAGGGCTGAACCGGGCTTTCGGCTATATCTTTTTCTTACCAGAAAAAGGATGCCGCCTCTATCCCTGCCCCAAGTTCCTGCTTCTTTTTTCGTTAGCTTAATAGCATTGCCCAAGGGTACGGGGTATCTCTATCGGCCAAAAGCTTTTTTATCGACTCAATAGTTGGGGTGCCCGGCCAGGGGAATTAGGTATCCCTCAGGGATTAAATAACGGTCAACCTTTTTCAGAGACATACAAAATATTGCTGTCTAAAGTCTAAAACTCCTATTTACAACACATTCCGATTAAATAGCTCTTCGAGTACTTTTTCAGGATCTACACAAAGGCCTGGATGGATTTTTGAGCTTTGGATAATGGTGCTTCTAGAGGCTGTTAACCAACGAAATCTTGAAGGGATATCTAACTGACCTATCTTTCCTCCGTTAGTTCCACCATGACAGATCAATTCCCATGCTGCTAAATAATCAGCTATTGAATCAAGATCGATTTCGTTGGAAAATGCCTTCAGTCTCATGTCATCAATATGATACTTCATACTCAAAAACTTTTTTCGCTTTGAAAAGAGAATTACGCCTACATTGATGAACTCTTCACGTTCTACTCTAGGGACTACCCTGATAGTCGCATATTCGTAGGTTACACTATCTTGCATCTATGGCCTCCTTTGCTAGTAAATCAATGTTTTGGAGTTTTGAATGCAAAAACTCTATGTAAGCATTCCTCATCTCAGTAGGTGTTATTGGGTTTGACTCATCTAATAACCAGTCTTCAGGAATACTAGCTACTATTTCTTCAATAGCGGTTCTATCCACTGCCAGTTTTATCTCATCCGAGACTTTAAGGAGATCATTGGCTCTCTCTAATAAGACATGCTCTTTAATGGCTGGAAAGGTACGCGTTAAATGTGCTGTCCAGTTCTCCCAATTATGATGAAAATAGAGACTGGCTCCATGGTCTATCAACCAAAGTTCATTTTTCCAATTTAACAAATTGGTATTTCTCGCAGTACGGTCAATATTTGTAATTATACTATCTAATAAAACTACTTTAGATGCAAGTAAAGAATCTACCTCAGAAACCAATGGGTCATAGGTAATGGCGCCTGAAAGATAATGGAGTCCCAAATTTAACCCAACACTAAATTTCAACAAATCTTGAATCTCTTCATCGGGCTCTGTTTTACTAAAAGAATCATCTAAATTCATCAATACAAGCTCAGGCATATTCAAGCCTATTTTTCTAGCCAATTCACCGCCTATAAGCTCAGCAATTAATGCTTTTTTCCCTTGACCAGCTCCCCGAAATTTCAGAACATATAGAAAATCATCGTCCGCCTGAACAATGGCTGGAAGCGATCCTCCTTCCCTCAAAGGGTTGATATATTGCACTACATTTACTGTGCGAATCTCACTTTTCTTCATCTATTGCAAGTTAGCAAAAGTTATCTCTATATGCCGATTTAAAAGTGAGGACAAGTTCAAAGATGAATCTATTTCAATACTACAAAGCAACTTATTACTACTCCGTCCAGGGCAAACACATTTAACTTTTCTAATCACTAAATGATGTATGGAACGCGCGCCCGAGATAGTAGCGTTCCACGCCGGACGGCATCCTTTTTTGCCTTTTTCTGGCAAAAAAGATATAGCGGATAGCTCGTTAAGGCGACCAAATTTTTTAAATGCGTTTGCCCTACTACTCTGTCTGCATGAAAGAGGCTTTAGCTTATGAAGAAACAATTCAATAATTATTGATTTAGTTTTTTGCAAAAATCTAAATGAGAAGGTGGTAATAGTCATTCCGTTGTGACAGTTGCTAATAACTTTTGGAGACCTCTAAAAGCTCCTTGTTGCTTTTTGACCCGATCTTTTTCCCTGATACTGTGTTATCAAAATACTCATTTAGATCCTCTAAACTCCGTTTTTGATGCCTTGTCTCAGAAAAAAAAGCTCTTAGTCAAAATTTCAAATTGAGTTTTTAGAGGTCCCCTTTTAATAAAACTGAATTGCTAAGAATTGAAACCAAGGAGCTTGTTTTGACTAATTACTTAAATAACCTAGTGACAACAGAACTCTGAATTTAACTGAAACGTAGGTAAATGTATGTTAATGAAATTAAGCTTTATCAATTTCTAATGAGCACCTATAAATTTCTTATTTTACATTCTTGATTTGTAAAACACAAATCTCGAAAAAATTCAAATTACTTTAACAAGATCTTAAAATACATGAAAGTAACATTTTTGAGCCTTTTTATTTCTTTATTTTTTTTTGCAAGTGTTTCTAATTCTATAGCCCAGAACACAGAAAAAGAAGCAATGGCCAAACTCTCTTTTCTTATGGGAAATTGGAAAGGAGAATCTAACATCTATCAGGCAGATGGTAACAAAAGATCTACCGAGGTAGTAGAAAACGTTCATTATGAATTAGATGGGAATCTGCTAATCCTCAATGTAAAATCTTCTGCCATAGCATTGCACACAATTATTAATTATGACCTGAAAGAAAAGCAATATTACTACACTCCATTTACTAAAAATGGAGGCAATAAGCATAAGGGGCAATTTGTTGATGGTCGATTCATCGTTTGGTTTTCTGATAGCAGGAGGCTTGTTTTTGAACGAACTGAAAGTGGTTTATTTCATGAGTATGGAGAAAATTTTAAAGATGGGAAATGGTCAAAATACTTTGAAGATACTCTTTACCCTACGAGCAAAAATTGATGTTTTGGAATGGAAATTACTAGTATTCAATCAAATTTATTTTTATCGAAAAATACCTGTTTGAGTAAAATATCTGTAAATAAATATTGCCTATTTATACAATAACTTTTAATGAAAGGAGTTAGGTTTTAAAAGAATTATTAATCAACCAATTGTCCAACGAACCTAACATTCCTAATACTGACAATCATGATTCTTAAATTGTGTATTGTTTACAATAAAAGGGATACAAAAATTAGTGTGAATAGTTGTAGTGTGTTTATCAAGGGGAGATTTGTGTTATGTGGCTGATCCCCCTTGATTTAGTTTTTATAAGCTTTCATTTTTTTAAATAGCCACCATGCAATACCCTTACATGAAGTTAATTTTTCACTTATTTCTATCATACCGCTTTAAAGTGAACCAATCCTATCCCAGAGTGCCTCTGCTGACAAAGCTACGGTGATCACAGAAGGGCACGGATATTTATGGACAATAATTTAGTGATCGACTATTAATATCCCTTAGAGATCAAAATATTGATTAGACATTATCACGGTTAGTTTTTGTGTAGATAAACTCCTTCTAAATTTCACTTTCCTGATCCTGTCAAAGTAATTGTGACTTCATAATTGTTTTTTGATAAACTTGAGCAAAAAGGCAGCAAAGCAACCATAATCATTTTACCGTGATAAACTCTATTATATAGTCATTAAAAAAGCCAATGAAAAATATTTGTTCACTGGCTTTTTTAACTTCTTGCTTTAAATAGTTTGTCTATTTCTTTTCAAAGACAAATCTGTAATGTTCCATTATCTCTTTTTCAAAACAAACTTTGTTTGGACTGATTCTAAAAATAGAAACTTGGTGTCTAAATTCTTTGTCATAAAATAACTTAGGAACCAAAGAAAGATATAAGAGATACTTTTTAAAATTAAATTTTCTAAACTTTTTCCGCCATTGCGCAATGGTCTCTATATAGTCTAACCTGCCACTGTGCTTATTCACCAAAGTAAAATACTCAGATGCACAGTCTTCCACCATTTCAGATCCATAAGGTAACCAAGAACCTGGGAATTCCTTCACCATCAATGCGAGCACTTGAGGTCCAGAACCTGGTTCCGCATTGATGTCAAATTCCTCATATGGAATCATGTTCTTTCCAAAAACCATTGTTTGGATAAAAATCCTTTTCCCGCTAGGAATTAAGTCAGAAAGTGTCTTAAAGAAGTTTCTGTAGACTTCTTCCTGTTTGCCAGCTTGCCATTCTTCTATTGAACAAAAGTGTTCAAATGCCCCTACACTGGAAATAGCATCGAATTTCCCAAAATCTTCAGGGGTTACATATCGGCAATCTTTTACCTGTACGTTTAGGCCATTTTTCTGACAAGCAGCAGCTTGGCCCTGAGAAAGAGTTAATCCGATGCAATCAGCACCTCTTTCTTCTGTAACATATCTAGTCATTGCTCCCCAACCGCATCCTAAGTCAAGTACTTTGTCTCCCTTTTTGATACCTAGGTTATCTGCAATAAATTTATGTTTAGCAGTTTGTGCATCTTCAAGGGACATAGAAAAGTCCCCATCATATTTTGCACCACTAAAATCACTCATTTCGCCTATGCTCAGTCGAAATATTTTGTCTATTGTGGTATACGTAAAATCTAAGTCTTCTTGTCCAGCCATTGTTTATTATAAAAAATAGTGTTTGTAGCGTGTATCTAAAAATTTCAGTAAGCTATACAATCAATTCTCTTTTAACAAATGTCTTTAAAAAATGAGTGACAATAAGTGAAATATGGGCAAATGATAGGGCATTGCGTACTTAAAAATCAATATTTCTCTCAAATCACCACTAAAAATCCTTTTTTATCGGTTTTAGTAGCTTTGTCTGGGAAACTGTGGCTGTCCTAGCAAATCTTTCAAAGTCATATCGGATATACTTTTAACCCGAATGATGCTTTAGACTTTTAAGAGAAAATCATAAATGGCTGTTAGATAGCTGCTTAAATTCTGATTTGCAACGCAGGCATAGTCTCCATTATGGTGAGTAGGAAATTAGGATTTAAGTGGCTAAATGACTGTTAGTTATGGTTTGCATCA
>CALGOB010000155.1 GCA_937958005.1 uncultured Cyclobacteriaceae bacterium | reverse complement strand
GAAAAAACGGACGAAAGCTAGAGTTGTCAGCCCTTCGATTGATTTATAGGGGGTGTTTTTGAACTTCAGAAATAATCTTTGATTAAACGATATCAAGAGCAGTTTTTCTTCAATTTCAGTTTTACTTGGATGCCAGTAATTCATAATTACTAATTATTTGTTGATAAACTTGAGTAAAAAGGTAACAAAGTAATCATAACCATGCTACCGTGATAAACTCTAATGTCTGAGAATTTTGTTTTATTGAAAATTGTTCAAATTGATACTTTCAAAGAATCTTTATGAATGAGTACAAATTAATGACAATTCATCATGCGATATCAGCGAACAAAGTTTTACTTTAGTAAATCATGCCAAATTACATTTAAATGAAGAGAAGAAAATTTATCAATAAAGCTATAGTGGCTTCCCTTGCAACTCCTGCATTGGCGGTATCTGCTTGTGACCAAGGAAAGAAGAAGGGCAATGAATTAGCTTCAATAAATATGAATTTTAATAAAAATTTTAGGTGGAAGATGGTGACTACTTGGCCGCCTAATTTTCCAGTTGTAGGTGAAGGCTGTAAACTTATGGCAGATTGGATAGAAGAGATGTCTGGAGGAAGAATGAAAATTCATGTTTATGGTGGAGGAGAGTTAATTCCAGCATTAGAGTGTTTTGATGCAGTAAGCAATGGTGCGGTTGAAATGGGGCATGGTGTGGCTTATTACTGGGCAGGAAAAATCCCGGCGGCTCAATTTTTTGGAGCAGTTCCTTTTGGGATGAACGCAAATCAAAGTAATTCTTGGATTATTTCAGGAGAAGGAGGAAAACTGTGGGAAGAGATCTATGAACCTTTCGGGCTATTGCCCATAACCTGTGGAAATACAGGGATTCAAATGGGAGGTTGGTTTAACAGGGAGATTAACACTTTAGATGATCTAAATGGTTTGAAAATGAGGATTCCGGGACTCGGCGGGAAGGTTTTTAATAAGGCAGGAGGCACAGCAGTGTTAGTTTCTGGAAATGAGGTTTATACTAATTTAGAAAGAGGGGTAATAGATGCAACAGAATGGATAGGGCCTTATCATGATTATAAAATGGGCTTTTATCAAGTGGCAAAAAATTACTATTATCCAGGTTGGCACGAACCAGGTGCTACTTTAGAACTTTTGATTAACAAAAGTAAGCTGGCTGAATTACCTAAAGATTTACAAGAAATAATCAAAACTGCCGCTTATCGTTTAAATGATTGGATGGGAGCAGAGTTTGATGCTAAAAATGCTGTTTATCTTGACAAGCTTGTAAATGAGGAAGGGGTGAAGCTTAAAGAGTTTCCTGCCGAGGTTTTAGATTCATTTAAATTCTATACAGAAGAAGCTATTACTGAATTAACTGATCGAGATAATACTAGCAAGAAAGTATATGATCATTACAATGCTTTTAGAAAATCCTTGCAGGGCTGGTCAAAAATAAGTGATCAGGCGTATTATGATAAACTTACTTAGTTAATTACTAAGATCAATGGTTTTGTAGTTCGACAAAAGTAAACTGCGTGGTTAGGACTCAATTAAATGCATTTTTAGCAGAAAGATTTTAAGAGAATGGCATCTAACCTAAAGCACAAAATCTAAGGAGAGAAACGCCAACCCTATGATGTTGGATTTATCTCTAAACAGAAGATGATCAAGCATAGATTAATACCAATTGATGTTTATAAGGGCGTTTAAAATTTGATAGTAAATTTGATTTTGATAAAAGAAAAAGCGGAGTAATAGCAGCGCTATAGCGAGTATTTTTGACTGGGTTGCACAGACTGGGTCGCACAGACTGGGTCGCATAGACGCATAGCAAATATTAATTTATCCAAAGATAAGCGGTCTTATAAATCTTAATTGGTTTAAATTAAGTAGACATAGAAGAAGTCGTCAACTTCCTTTTTTTATGTCAAAATGTTGCCACTCCTTTAAAATTTTATTTACTGCAGTAGGAACATTGATTTTATCTTGGAAAAAAGATTTTTTTGTCTCTGTGATCTTGGTGTGTAACTCTGGAGCTTTGTATAGTTTTTCCATTAGTTTATATTGAAGCAGTTGTTCAAACCAAATTTCATTTTGAGATTGCCTATTGCTTTCTAAGAATTTGTTTTGAATCATTTTGCCTTCAAACTTTTTAATAGACTCCCATATTTCAGTAATTCCTGTTTTTTCTATTGCAGAACATAATAGTACAGGAGGAACCCATCCATTCAGGTTTGGAGGAAATAAGTGCATGGCATTTTGGTAATTGACTTTTGCTTTTCTGGCAGTTTTTATTTGATCCCCATCAGATTTATTAATAGCAATAGCATCAGCCATTTCCATAATCCCTCTTTTAACCCCTTGTAGCTCATCACCACCTCCAGGTAGCATGAGCAACAGAAAAAAATCCACCATGTCTTTCACCATTGTTTCGGATTGACCTACACCTACGGTTTCTACGATCACGCAATCAAACCCAGCGGCTTCGCACAATAAAATCGTTTCATGAGTTTTATGAGCAACACCACCAAGGGTAGTGCCTGAAGGGCTTGGTCGTATATAAGCGTTTTTATCTCTGGCCAAATTTTCCATTCTGGTTTTATCCCCTAAAATACTCCCTTTAGTCTTTTGACTAGAGGGATCTATAGATAGAATGGCAATTTTAAGGCCTTGATGGGTTAAAAAACTTCCAAACGTATCAATAAAAGTACTTTTACCAACTCCAGGTACACCAGTAATGCCTATTCGAAGAGCTGTGTTTTCTTTTTTGATTGTACTTAATTGCTGCATGATTTCAGATGCAAGCACTTGATCTTCTGGCTTATTACTTTCGATAATAGTGATCGCTTGGCTCAGAACTACTGCCGAACTACTTGCTATTCCTGCCAGATATTGGGGTACAGGTAATCTTTTTCTCTTCATTGGCCGTAAATTAATTTGAATCCAACGAAATAAAATTGTTTAATTTTAATATTAAATTATATTTTACTAATTTTATATTTGGATTTCAAGGTGGAAGTGAATAATTGTAGCTATTTTAGATTTTTAACACCACTACTTGATCAATTAAAATATGATTAGAAAAATTTGGTTAGATGTAATTTTAGCTTCGTTTTTTATTTTTAGTCTTGCAGGAGTTATATCCAATGCATCAGCATTAAAGATCTTTGATTTGTTTGATCCCATAGGGGAAGCTTTTGATGACATGGAGTTTACAGATATTGTGTTTTCGCAATTGAGGGAAGCACCTGTTCCTGATGAAAGAATAGTGCTTGTTAATTTAAGCGACTTAGATAGAGCTGGTATAGGGTTAATGCTTCAGATTATAAATGAACATAATCCTAAAGTGGTAGGAATTGATTCATTCTTTGATTACCCTAAAGATGCTGAGGGAGATAGTATTTTGGAAGCAGGTTTTGCTTCAACCAAGACATTAATTATGCCCAGTAAAATTTTGGTAGACTTTGAAGGAGACAGAAGTAAAGATTCTTTAAGATTACCATATGCGCGTTTTATGAAACATGCTACTGATACTGGTTTTGTGAATTTATTGACAGGGGCTGGGGTTCAGGAAGATTTAAAAATGTGTAGAGATATTGTAACTTATGAATATGTCAACGATCAGAAAGTGTTTAATTTTTCGACCAAAATAGCACAATATTATGACCCGGAGAAAGCTCAAAAGTTCATTGATAGAGGTAATCAATTTGAAGTAATTAATTTTAGAGGTAATGTATTGGATTATGGAGCGTCTGAATTTGGAACTCTGTTTTATGCCTTGGATGTACAAGATGTTTTTGAAGGAAATTTCCTGCCAGAGGTAATTGAAGATAAAGTGGTGATTTTTTGTTATTTAGGCAAATACCTTGGTGATAGAGAATCGTTGGAGGATAAAGTGTACACACCTGTTAATTCAAAATATATAGGTAGGGCTTTTCCAGATATGTTTGGAGGAGTTGTGCATGCTAATTTAGTATCCATGATTTTAAATGAAGATTACGTTGAAGAAATGGGAGAATATACGTCATATATTTTGGCAATTGTTCTCTGTTTGATAAATGTGGCACTATTTTCGATAATATATATAAAGTTACCTAGGTGGTATGACGGAATAACCAAACTGATTCAGCTAGCAGAGATAATGGGTTTAGTATTTGCTATTATATTAGTATTTCACTTTTATAATTACAAACTAGATCTAATACTTTCACTAGCAGTAATAGCACTGGCAGGAGATTCGCTAGAGGTTTATTATGGGGTCATCAAGAATGCTTTCACAAGGGAAGGTAGGAAAGAAATGAAAGAAGTTAACAAATTATAGCGTAACGCAGTTTAATAAAAAATTAAAAGATAGAGGTTTTAAATATTTATGATTATGAAAACTATTATTACTTATTTAACAATAGTATTTCTGTTGTTTACAGGAAACATTGCTTTCAGCCAGACGTATGTTTTCCGCGTTTTAGCCAATAAAGGAAATAATCAGGTGAAAAGATCTACAGGTAGTACTGAAGGACTTAAGACTGGTGCTACTTTAAAGGCAGGAGATCAATTAATAGCTTCTAACGGGGCTTACATTGGCTTGATGCATAAAACAGGAAAAACATTAGAGGTTAGAAAGGCAGGAGTTACTAAAGTCAATGACTTAGAGAAAAAAGTAGCCAGTAGAAAAACAGGAGTTGCAGCAAGGTATCAGCAATACGTCTTAAATAAGATTAATGAAGAGGATGGCAGTATTAGAAATAATTACCGTAAAAATATGAATGCAACGGGCGCAGTTTCTAGAAAATTGTCCGAAGGAGAGAATGGAATTGATTTCGTTTTGCCTACGGATGAAAATAAGGTGTCGGTTTACAACTCTAAACTTATCCTGAGATGGGCTAAAAAGGAAAGAGCAGAAATAGCGGATGATATCCCATACGTAATTACTATAAAAAATATTTTTGATGAGGTAGTTTATAGTAAAGAGACAACTAATACTAGTCTTGAGTTAGATTTGGAAAGTAAAGAATTAATAGAGTCCATTGATCTGCTTGTTGTAACGATAGATGCAAAAGTAAGTGAGCCTTCAGCGGGGACACGATCTAAATCTTATGCAATAGAAAAAGTTGATTTAGAAGATGAAGATAATGCTAAATTAAAGGATGAAGTAGAAAAAATTAAAGCAGAAGTAGATGTTAATTCTGGAATGGGTAAAATAGTCCTTGCAATTTTTTATGATGAGAATAAATTATTGTTAGATGCATTGACTCAGTATGAGCAAGCGATAAGAGAAAACCCAGGAGTGCAAGATTTCCAAGACTTGTATCAAGAGTTTTTAGCTAAAAACAATATGATTCTAAGCCCCTTAGGTGGATCATCAGAAAAAAAATAGATATACATAAAAGCATTAATTAAAGAAGGCCTTAAGGAATCATTCCTTAAGGCCTTCTTTAATTAATATAAACTAGTACATTTACTTTACGACGATCTTAGGTGACCAGAAACTTGTTTTAAGAGTGCGTAAAATCATATAAATTTAAAGTAATGAAGAATTTAAGAGGGGGAAAAGAAAAACCTTGATCCTAAATAGATTATTCTACTGTCTAACTTTTGGATTAGGCTAAAGGAAAAGGTGTATATGGTCTTGGCGGTATTCTTAGTCTTTTATTTGGAGGGGTGGTATAGGTAATAGTGATGGAGTAAGAGGGAGTTGCGGGAAATATATAGTGATAACATCTTCCAGAGATAATCGTTTAATCCCTAAGGGATATTAATTCCCCTGGTCAGGCGTCCTGATTCTTCCACGGGTACGCTGAGTCGATCATTAAATTATTGCCCATAGATACCTAGTACACTTCTGCGAGTGCCGTAGCTTTTTCAGTAGAGGCACTGGGACGGGGTTGGTTTATTATGATTAAGTAATTTTTTAAAAAAAAAGATCCTTGCTATTTTGTCAGGGTTGTTTTTGTTATGAATAAAGTAGAATTAGCTCAAATTTTTATTTATCCTATCAAAGGGTGTAAAGGAATATCTTTGACAAAAGCTGAGGTGCAGAACAGGGGGTTGAAGTTTGACAGGAGATTAATGTTAATAGATGAAAGTGGGACTTTTGTGAGTCAGCGCTCTGATGAAAAACTAGCATTAATTTCTTGTAAGATTGAAGGTGATTCGTTGGTGGTTAGTTTTCAGGGAAGATCCATTTCAATCCCATTAGTTAAAGTTTTTAAGAAATCTGTACAGACCACGGTATGGGATGATGCAGTGATGGCTTATTTAACCGATGAAATATATCACCAGTGGTTTTCTGGTGTATTAGGGAGGCCTGTAAGGCTTGTAGCAATGCAAGAAGGTTCTAGTAGGCCAGTAGATCATCGTTTTATGAAATCTGATCAAGATGAAGTAAGCTTTGCTGATGGTTACCCATATTTAATTATTGGTAATTCATCTCTTGATCTTCTAAATCAAAAGATAGCAGGTAATACCAAATTTTTAATAGATAGATTTAGGCCTAACCTAGTATTTTCAGGTGGAGAAGCGCATGAAGAAGATACTTGGAGTGAATTTTCAATAGGTGATACAACCTTTTATGGTGTAAAGCCCTGTGCAAGGTGTCAAGTAACGACTATTAATCAACAAACAGGAAATAAGGGCAAAGAACCTCTGAAAACACTAAGTGGCTATCGTAAACATGGGCAAAAAATACTTTTTGGACAGAACTGTTTGAGGAAATCAGGATCTTTTGTTAAAGTAGGAGATCAAATAAAGATTCATAGTTATATGAAGTCTAAAGTTTCTCTTGAATCGCAACAATAGCAGCTGTTTGTAGTCAGTTGATACTAATCTAAGCCAAAAAAGAAAGTCAATTGGTTTTATTAGCCTAAATTGACTTTTTTAGAGGCTTCCTTTATACAGACTAGATTTGTTAATTATCCATTCCAATCATAACGAATGGGCCCCAATATATAGGATCTTTATACTTGTTTCTAATCTCTTTTTTTGCTTGAATAAATGACCCTCTTTTATCTCCAGTGCTCATCCATTTTTCATAGAAAGAGACCATTAATTCTTTAGTTGCTTCATCTGAAACTTTAAAAAGACTCATAATAACGGATTTTGCACCTGCTACAAGAAAAGAACGCTGGAGTCCATAGACACCTTCTCCTGATTCTACCTCCCCTAGCCCTGTTTCGCAGGCACTTAAAATAACAAGGTCCGTTTGGTCTAAATTAAGATTCATCGCTTCATAAGCAGTTAAAATACCATTGTCGACATTATAGTTGAATTTGGTTTTATTGAATATATCACCAGCACCAGTTAATAATAACCCTGATCGCAAAAGTGGGTTATCATATAAATAATTAGCTTCATCTAAACGTGCTGTTTTTTTGGCGTCAGCTTGGAAAAAACCATGTGTTGCAATATGCATTACCCTGGGACTATTTACTTTCTTGATGCGTTCTTCAGTCGCCTCTGAAGATAGATATTCATCAGTTTTCCAGCCTTTTTCATTCAATAGTGACTCTAACCCTTTTACTTCCCCTCTGGTGCCTGGTAACTTCGAAATGATTTCTGCTTTTTCTCTACTAATTCCTGATTCGCGTGTCGGTTTTCCAGGTTCTGTAGCCACATAGAACTGAGGATCTCCAAAAATGGTAGCAATTTTTGCCCTTTCACTTGTGCTGGATTTGTATTTATTTAGGAGGATTTCTTTCGTGTTATTGACCAGGACAATATTAGAATTATCTAATACATACTTACCTTTTTCTATAGGTATAGCTTCTATGTTGATTTGGTTGTAAACCCCATCTGGTGAAAGATAGATTTTGGATAAATTATCAATTCGATCTTCGATAGGTTTCCAGAATTTCTTATAAGAGTATTTGTCATGAATTTTAAACTTAATACTATTTCTGTAATACTTAAGGTATCTTTTCTCAAGTTCTTTGCCATTTCCCATTAAAATCAACTCCGGCTGACTGCCTGATTTTTGTTTTAAATAGAATACAGCATATACAATGGAATCAGTGAAATTATGATCAAAATGCCTGAATCTTGTCATTTCCAAAGCAATTTCATTTTCATCAAGGCTTTTCTGAATATCTTTCCATTGAATAACTTTGTTGTCAAGCGCTTTGCTAAACCTTACTGATTTTTGATTAAGCGATTTTTCCAGTAATTCTATTTCATTCGCTAGGTCTGCTGTATTTATTTCATTTTGGTTCAGTTCATCACTGGTCATAGAAAGTGCGAAAGTAAGTAGCTCTTTCTTTTCAATCCAATCACTAAATGTACTTTTTAATTCATCGTCTCCACTATTGAGGATGTTTTTTCTGGTTTTTCTACTTGAGTTAAGAAGTAACGCTTTAGATAGCAGTGTTTTATTGTAAAGATCTCCAGCTAAGGATGGGTTTTTACGGATGTCACTAATAGCCAAAGTGTAATAGAACTCGTAATCAGTCTTGATAGTATTCCAGAATTTTGCTTTCTCTCTTTCCGAAAGCGTGGGAAAAAAATCTTTAATAAAACCTTGGTAATTAGCAAGAACTGTATTGATGTACTCTTTTGATTTTCGCTTTTCACCCATCATATAGTGAGTTTTACTTAGTTTCGAAAGTACTTTAATGTATTCAGGATGGCTTTTGTTAAACAGTTTTTCATAGACTTTTTGTGCACCGTGATAAAAGCCGATAGCATCGTCATAATTTTTTTGTGAATATTCAATGTCTCCTTTTAATAAGTTAATAGTGGCAGCGTTGATATTGTTTCTTCTCCCTATCTTCTCAGACCAGATTTTTCCAGCAGTGTTTAAATAATTTTTAGCCAAGGAAAACTGTTTGTTGGTGATGTTGATAATGGCCAAATTTTTAAGTGTTTCAGCATAAGCTGGACTGGAACCTCCTAATTTTTTGCCAATTATTCTTTCTGAATCTAGAAATAGCTTTTCTACAGTTTCATACTTATGCTGGTTATAGAATTTAACTAAAGCCAATCTACCATATAACTTGCCCAAGTCTACATGACCTTTTCCAAATTGTTCTTTTTGAATGGCTATTGCTTGGTTTAGGCTTTCTTCTGCCTTGTCATAATCACCAATTGTGCTATATATTTCAGCTAATACGGTAAGGGCAGGCGTAATCTTAGAAGATTGATTACCGAATATCTCCAAATTGATATTGTAAGCTTCTCTACACAAGCGTTCAGCTTTAGAATAGTCTCCAGTGGTAAGGTTTAACTTGGCTAATAATGTTAAAGACCTAGTGATGTACCTACTTTTGTTGCCATGACTATAGCGTTTGCTTTTAAGTTCTTTTTTTAGAATCTCTGAAGCGGATCCATATTTTCCTAAGTTAAGATATAATTCTGCTCGATCAACTTTGGAGTCATTACTAGTATAAATAGCTGGTAACTCCGTTTTTCTTTTTAGTTTATCTGATTTATAGATACTAAAACCTGCCTCATCATATTCACCTTTTATTGCTTGTAATTTAGCGATGGTAATTAATGTGTTTGCTTTATGAGCAGTGGCGATTGGCGTTTTTATATCATCTAATACTTTGAGTGTGGTTTTTAGGTTTTTATCTGCCTGATCATACATGCCTATCTTTATTTGGAGGGCTGCTATTTTCTCAAGCTCTATAGCATATTCAATATCTTTATCATCATACTTTCTTCTGGAAGCCCTTAAAGCATCTTCTAAAGTTTTACTGGCTTTTTTATAATTATCTGTTTCCTCGTAAAACCTAGCGGTATGGTTTAAGATATCAACATAATCAACATGACCCTCTACAATTTCATTTGATACAATTCCTTCATAGCTGACCTTGTAAATATTTCTTGCTTCATCCAGTTTTTCTGTATAATCCGTATAAAAATTCGCAAGTTTTACATTGGTTAAATGATAAACGGGGGAATTTTCTCCATATAATACTTTTTGAATTGCTAATATTCGGTTCAGATAAATTTCAGTATTTTTGTGTTGATTGTTGAGGGTTGCGATTTTTTTTGCGAATTCTAATAAATCAATCCTACGCTGGTGGTATGTGGGGAGTTCATCAGTACTCACCAATAATTTATTGATTTCTGCTTCTAGATCTTTAATTTTATTATTATCAAGTTTGAAATCATATTTAATAGTTTTTAGGATAATTTTATTGACACTTGTTTTGTCAAAATTCTTATTTATTGTATTTCTGAATAACTCGGTGGCTGATTTTAATCGATCTTTTTTGTCATTTCTGTAATAAGCTTTGATGATGCTTTCTTGAATTAAAACGTTAATGTAATGTGCTGCAGAATTTTTCCTTAAGCTATTGTTATAAGCTTTTTGATAAAACTTGACCAGCGCATCTTCATCCAGTCCATTTTCTTCTAACAGTTGTGCATTAAGGAATTGACTCCAACTATAGATCAAGGTGGCTTTAGATAGGTTGTCATCAATCCATTGGGTAGTATAAACAAAAGCGGAATCGGCACTTTGATAATCACCCATTAACCGGAGTGAATTCGCTTTCATTAAAAGCATATAAGCATATTCTTTTTTTCTTGATTTCACCTCTTTTTTACCACTTACAGCTGAGATTCTCTTGAGATAATAGTCTAGTTTACCTTCAATCAATTGGATAGATTTAGAATAGTAGCCAATACCAGTCCAAATTCTTGCTTGTAGTACATCTAAAATGGCTGACTGATCCTCGTCTAATAAATTTGCTTTTGTAAACACGGAAATTGCTTGACGGTGTAATTTTGATGCCTTAACATAATTTCCGTAGAGTATCATGATGTCTGTTGCATTTTCAAGGATATACCCTTGGTCTTTCGCAGCGGCATCTTGTGAAGCTAAGGTCATTTCTACACTTTTTTCTAAAAGCGTGTCAACTTCTTTTAAGAGCCCCAAGCCAATTTTATTGTGCGCGTCTTTAAGCAAACCAATAGCAAGAAATTTACTTGGATTGCCATATTTCTTTTCTGCTTTTTCCTTGAATTTCTGAATGGAATTATCTGCTTTTTTGTATTCCCCTACATCTATCAGGAAGTCAATTTTATCAATAATCTTCTCTTCACTTTGCGCAAATACTGATCCACTCAGTATAATTAGGAACATAAAAAAATAAAGCCTCATCATGTCTTGTAGTATTTACTGATTAATGTGTGTCCCTTTAGCTGTAGATAAGACATAAATTTAAATAAAAAATAATAAGTTACCTATTGAGGAGGAAGCAACTGGGTAAAAGCTATTAAAAGAGATTGGGTTTTGGGTGTTTTAACCCGCATTATTCACCTGGATCTTATTGATTGCAAAAACATAGAATTCTCAAGATAATATTTAGAATGAAGTTGAATCTTTGAAAGTTGTATTATCTGAGATGCTTTTTTATGCTGGATTAACCCGAATAATTCGAGGTGTCCCTTTAGTTTTACATCATATAATTATTAGAAAAGCTAAATGGTTGACCATCAATGTAATCTATTCAATAGAATAAAATTAACATTCCTCAAATTTGGGCTATGTCAATTCTTAAGTCTTTCATTATAAAACTAAATAAATCAATTACTTATTACTGGTATCCGAGAAAATAATTTAATGCGTTTTACTATCCAAAAATTCTACTTTAAGATCTTCATATAGGAGGGTTGGCCTGTCAAAAACCCCGGCAGAGCCGCGATGGCGTACTGTGTTGTTTTTGACCGCCAAGCAGCCTTGTAGATTTTTTTGACGGTCCGCCCGTGGTTCCGTTTTTTCAGGGGTCCGCCCCCGCGGCATGGAAAAAATGAATCGGACTGCCGACGCAGAAAGCCACTAATTTTAGGAATACCCAATTCTAGAGGGCCGCCGTGGAACGGTGTTTTTCAGGATCAGAAAAAAAATCTTCTTTATTTGATCAATAAGTGTCTTCTTGTTCATTTTCAGATTTAATCCCT
>CALGOB010000154.1 GCA_937958005.1 uncultured Cyclobacteriaceae bacterium | reverse complement strand
CCTAATTTCCTACTCACCATAATGGAGACTATGTCTGCGTGGCAAATCAGAATTTAAGCAGCTATCTAACAGCCATTTATGATTTTCTCTTAAAAGTCTAATGCATCATCGGGTTTAACTTTTATTATAATGATTCAACCTTCTGTACAGTGGTATTTTGGTTTTAAACTTTAAGATTAAACTGAAAAAATATTTTCAAGGCTAGATGCAATGAACGCTGAGCATCTAAGATCCAGAGTCTAAAATCTAATATCTCAAAGAAATCTTTTGTCTATTGTCTAATATCTAGCACCTTAAAGTCACTAAATAATTGACTTCAAGTGATTGACCACTACATTAATAGCCGTTTCAAGTTGATTGCTTTCATTAATATGGTTGGGGATAATCAGGTCAGCCTCTTGTTTGTAGGGTTTGATGAACTTAGTGAAAGCGGGCTCCACATGGTGTTCATATCGGTATAAGACATCTTCAAGGTCATAGCCTCTTTCTTTGGCATCTCTGTAAATCCTTCTTTTTAGCATTAAGATGTCTTTGGCATCTACAAAAAGTTTGAGATCCATAGCATTTCTTACTTTTTTAAAATGGAAGGTAAATATTCCCTCTACTACAATAATAGGGGCTGGGGTGAGTGTAATGATATTGGCCTTTTTATTTGAATTATTAAACAAATACTCTTCCCTATTCACAGTTTTACCCGCTTTTAACTCATTGATATCTGCTAAAAGCTCATCATTATTGATAGATTCAGGAATGTCAAAATTTTCTATCCCATTCTCATCTTTTTGTTGCTGATGAATAGGATAGTAATAATTGTCCTGGGAAATTAGGCAAATATCATTTTCGTTAAAAGCATTCAAGAGCTTATTGAGAAAATAGGTTTTTCCTGATCCACTACCGCCAGTAATACCAACAAAATAAGGCTTGCGTTGCATGTAAACTACTTTTTATTGGTAAGGTAATCAATTAATTTTCTGGTTGCCAAAGCTCTGTGAGATATGGTATTTTTCTGTGTGACGTCCATTTCAGCAAATGTTTTTTCGAAACCTTTTGGCCTAAAAAGAGGATCATAACCAAAGCCATCTATCCCTTTTAATTCGGATAATATTTCACCATTTACTATGCCAATAAATTGTTCTTTTTCCGTTTCACTGACCCAGCTAATAGCAGTTTTGAACCTTGCTTGCCTATTTTGGGAGTTTTCAAGATTTTGAAGCAGTAATTGATTGTTGTCCTGGGAACTTCTTTGGGGGCCAGCATATCTTGCAGAATAAATACCAGGATCTCCATTTAAAGACTCTACTTCTAGGCCAGTATCATCTGCAAAACAGGGTATTTGATAATTATCAAATACATACTGAGCTTTAATCAAGGAATTCCCCTCAATAGTATCAGCAGTTTCCGCTATATCTTCATGACAGCCAATATCTTTTAAAGACTTGACCTGAAACGGGGTATTTTTTAAAAAATGAACAATTTCGAATAGTTTATTCTCATTGTTAGTAGCAAAGCATATTTCCATTATCTGATAAGGATCATCAATTTAATTTCTGATGACCACATTTTCAATCCTGAAAATAATGATCTCATTAGGTTCTAATACTCCAAATGATCCTAGCGGTCCAAATCCTACCCTTGAAGGAAGAATGATATCTCCCATAGCACCATCCCCTGATCTCATTCTTTTTAGAAGATCGGTTACACCTATGGTAAACCCTGGAACAAAATCAGTCCCACCAGAAAGTGAAGAGAGTGTCCATCCATTTGAACTATAAGTATAAGTAATAGGAGCATACCTTAAAGGGTTATCTTGTGTGATGCCTAATCGTTCCATGGCTACTTGAAAGATAGATGTGTCAAAAATACGAGTATCATTTACTTCACCATTTTCATCTTCTACTAAAGTTCTTCCAGTAAAATCAAATGAAACTAAATCACCTTCCTTAACAAATTCCCCTGCCCCTTGCTGAATAACAGCAAGACGAACACCATTAGCTGTAGTATCTTCCGGGAGGCCTTCTCCTTCCAAATACCTATTGATAATGTCTTTTTCCATTTCAAAAATCACTTCTGGATCTGCGCCTAAATCCACAAAATCTTCTGGCCCACAGCTGGCAAGCATTACTGGGACAAACATTATAATTAGTATTTTTTTCCAGTTTTTCATTCTATTAAATTCTTATCTTTCTATATCAACTAATTCAACATCAAATACGAGAATGGAATTCGGTGGTATAGTACCAGGAAATCCATTTACTCCATAGGCAAGTAAACTTGGGATATAAAATGTGGCTTTACTTCCCTCCTTTAACTCTGTAAATGCTAGGCTCCATCCTTCAATCACACCACTTCCTATCGTAAATGAAAATGGTTCACCATTGCGATCACTTTGGTCAAAAATTTCTTTATTGATTAAAAATTTACCCGTATAATACACATTTACTTGATCACCTGTTTTAGCTTTTGATCCTTTTCCTTTTTTATGAATCACATATCGCAACCCATTTTCCAATTTTACAGCCTTAATTTTATTTTCTTCCAAGAATAAATCTATAATCGCTAAGTCGTCTTCAAATTGACGTTTTTCATGTGCTTTTATTAGCGCCTCTCTTTTTTCTTCTTCTTCCTGCTGTAAAGCTTCCACCACAGTCATGCTCAGCGTATTGCTTAAACACAAATTAAATTTTAGCATAGTCCCCCGTTCTATACTGTCTGGTAGGGCGATCTGATAAGTCTTTTCATAGAGATCCTCAGCTGGAATTTCAAAAGAGACAGAATCTCCAATGCTGAGTGAATTCACAACCTCGCCAAAAAGTCCCCTTTCTTCATTATTAGTCTTCACAGATATTGGTCCACCTCTTTTTTCGGTGTCAAATAATACCCTTCCATCCTCAGTCTCGTATTTTAGATTCAATTGCGCAACACCATTTACCAAAGCGGGAGTACCATTTCCTTTTCTTAATAACTTGGCCTTAAAACCTGATTTAGTTTCTAAGAATTCCCCTTGACCGCAAGCTTGTAGGAAAAAGAGTATCGAGAATACTAAACAAAGTGTTTTAAGGTTTGTAATGTTAAAATTCATAGTTTAGTTGCTTTTTGGAATGAAAGATAGCAGTTAGAAATTTTTCTTCCGTTGCATCCAACGACTCTTTAGAGGCACCTCCTGCGGCATTCTTATGACCACCACCACCGAAGTTTTCCCTCGCAAATTCATTTACTGAAAAGTCTCCAATAGATCTGAATGACATTTTAATAAGCCCTTCTTTCTCCATTAAAATAGCTGCTATATTAATGCCTTTTATAGATAAAGCATAATTTACTAAGCCTTCTGTATCTCCCGATTTTAAATCATATTTAGCAATTTCCTCTTTAGAAATCTTGATATAGGCCATGTTTAAATCTTCATGTACATATAGTTTCTCGGAAATGGCATAACCTACAAATTTGATTCTATTAATTGAGTTGTTGTCATAGATGAGTTTGCTTACTCTATTGACATTGGCTCCATGATCTATTAGTTCTGCTACTATTCTATGTACTTTTGCGGTGGTTGAAGAATGTCTAAAAGAACCTGTATCTGTCATGATACCTGCATAAAGACATTCCGCTATGTGTTCATCTATCTCATTAGTAGCTTGCAATTGATCTATCAGTTCAAAGACCAACTCTGCAGTGGCTGCTGCTTCTGTACTCCATAGCATGTAGTCTGCAAAAGACTCAGGATCTAAATGGTGATCAATCAGGATTTTTTTACTTTTTGTCTCACGAACTATTTCGCCCAGTTCATTGATTCTAGATAAAGTGGAAAAGTCTAAACAGAAAACTGCAGTGGCTTCTTCAAAAAGGCGCAATACATTTTGATGATCCATTTCAGTATAAATCAAGACACTATCATTGCCATGCATCCAATTAAGGAAACTGGGATAAGGGGTAGGAGTAATGACTTTTACTTCATGTCCCCTGTTTTTGAGGAAATTATAAAGTCCCAATGAAGAACCTAGAGCATCCGCATCTGGGTTTTGATGTGTAGTGATTATTACCTTCTGAGGGGTCTCAAAGAACCTTTTAAATGACTCAAAATTCTGCATTAGTGCGCCTAGCTTTATGAAAAGTAATTTACAAATCTCTTCAATAAAGTGAGAACGGCAAAATATTATGTCAATAATTGTTAGTGTAACCCCTGTCAAGATTAGATTGTGATAGCAAAATCACCTGGCCATGATAAAATACATTTGCATTATGTAAATATTTATTTTGGCTTATTGACTTGTAGAACCTAAATATTGGGTAGTGAAGCAAATTTGCCACTGCGATAGTGTATTGTACTTTCTTTAGAAATGAACCAACCCCGACCCAAGGGTACGGGGTATCTATGGGCAATAATCTAACCCGAATGATGCATTAGAAATTTGATGCAAACCATAACTAACAGTCATTTAGCCACTTAAATCCTATTTTCCTACTCACCATAATGGAGACTATGTCTGCGTTGCAAATCAGAATTTAAGCAGCTATCTAACAGCTATTTATGATTTTCTCTTAAAAGTCTAAGGCATCACTCGGGTTAAATAGAGTTTATCACGGTAGAGTGATTAT
>CALGOB010000153.1 GCA_937958005.1 uncultured Cyclobacteriaceae bacterium | reverse complement strand
CAATCACATAATCTTAACTTATAATAATTCATACCTAAAGGAGCTATGTCCTCTTTCACCTCTTTCATTCAATAACCCTAGAAATTGAACCTTATAAGTATTTCCTTCAATATCCCGTACTAGATAAAATCTAGAATTATTGGCTGTCCTTGAAAATACAGATCTCCAACTTGATCCTATTAGATTAGCACTCTCTAAAAATGAAACGTTAGATAAATCAGAATTTTCAAAATCGTCATAAGTTGTTTGGCCAGGTAGTATAGTACCATTTTCATCAGTTTCAAGATCTACCCTAGCAACTGTTACTCCTCCCTGTCTGTTTGATCTTACGAAATCACTAAAACCATACGCTCCTAAACCTGCCCCAAAGTCTATGACATTTGAAGAGACACTAAATACAATATCCCACTTGTCCAACGAGGGTTCAACATTGACAGCATTACTTTCGTCAAAATTAAAATAACTGAAGTTGAAGTTTATATCTTTACTAATGATGGTCTCACTAAAAGAACCATCATTAATATCTGCATGTTGAATTAAGTAGTTTTCCCCTCTCTTTAGAATTCTCATTTTTTTCCAACCCAGAGGGTTACTGCCCACATTCACAGAACCTAATTGAATTTCTCCAGCACCAGGCCCGCTGCCTCTATTGACAATGTATACTGGATTTTCTTCATCTATAGCTGAGATGTCCTGAATCGCCAATTCCGCCAGGCTACCATTTGGGCTATCTATAAATACATGAGCACCTGCGGTACCTATTCTCATTTGATTACTTAAACCAACAGTATCCATAGCAGTAATTGCGTTAAGATCAATTTCATCTAAAGCTTTTACCATGAGGTAAGTAGAGTAATTCACAATTACCTTGTCTTCATTCCCTGTAAAAAAACCTAAATCCCAAGAAGTCCTTTCGGCAATTGACTGACTGTTTAAACTAAAGTCCACAAAAACTTGATTAGGTTCAGTTGGTCCGCCTATTCCAGCAACCATACTAGACCCACTAGAAGCTATCGCTGAGAAATTTATAGTTATATTGCTATTACCTGTCACTTGTGCATCAGTTTCTCCTGAGATATCGGTAATGGTTAATACGAGATTATTACCATCATCTATTGCTTCTGCAGTGCTGTTTATCACAACGACAGCATTAGTAGCTCCAGCCGGTATGTCTAAAAACAAAACACCATTTACCGCTGCAGGAGTTGTGGTATAATCTTCGCCATAAACAACACCGTTTTCACTTAATGAAATGGTGAATTGACTATTGTTTATAGTAGCTCTTGTAAAAGCAACTATTGCGTTTACACTGTTACTACTTTCATCTATTCCTACTGATGTAGACTCAAAAGCAACACTAAGGCTTTCTATTGGATCATCTTCATTGTCATTACAGGAAGACATCAGTAATAAAGAGCATAATATAGTGGCAAGTAGTATTAATTTACTTGAAATCAAATTCATCCTAATTTATTTTAAAATTGTAAAATGTTATCTGTTAAATGTGTAATTAGCTCGTAGAAAATAAGATCTTCCATAAGAGCGCCCAATTGTAGTAGGGGCTGGAGTATGAGCACCAGCTGATTGTACTGAAGAGTTCACATCAGTTACATTAAAAATATTTCTGATACCTGTGGTCAATTGAATTCTATTGGAAAACTGTAGGGTACTAGTGAAATCTAGTTGGTTAAAAGCCTCTATCCTACCCTTTACAAATCCTTCAGGTGCAGCATCATCTACCCTAAACTGTTCGTCTCGACCGGTTCTTTTATAAAAGAGTGCAAGTTTTAATTGGTCTTTTACTAAGTGATAGGTTGCGTTGAAATTAAATTCTGAAGAAAATAAGAATGCATCTGCCCCTTGAGTTACATTAGTAATGCTTCTTCTTCTACCATTGTATGAGAAGCCCGAATTGACTGTCCACTTTTTAAACAATAGTGTATGGTTAAATCTTAACCCTTTGGATTTAAACTCATCTATATTAATATATTGAAACTGGAGGGGCTCATTGTTTATAACGGCCAAAGATATTCTATTAGAAACATCATTATAGTATACAGTTAAAGAATTGTTCAAATCAAACCCATTGAGTTTTATTTTCTTTTTTATTGCTATAAACGTACCAAATATATCCTCAGGCAGTAGATTTTCATTTCCTGTAACATCATGGTTGGCGTCTACAAAATATAAAAACAACTCAGTTAAGTTAGGAGTCCTGTAAGACCTGCCAACGGAGGCTCTGATGTCAAAATTATGGGCTAGTTTATACTTCGTGTTTATGGAATAAGTAAGAGGAGCTTTGTACTGGGAATTGTAAATATACCTTATACCGGGTCTTATATTCCACCTGTCCGTCAGCTCCCACTCCAAGCTGGAGAAAAGGGCATAATTATCCAAAGTCTTAACCGTTTCAGTTACTTGTATTTCATCTTCTTGTGATAAAAAATTTTGTTTTAAGCCTTCAAAAGTATATTCATAACCAATTTCTAAACTAAGGTTAGGATGAGGTAAAAAATTCGTGAAATTTCCTCTACTTGTAAATGAGTTTAAGTAACTGTTGCTTTCGTCTAGAACTTCTTGAATAACGCTGGTTCTTAACCTTCTTCTGAAAGTCTGATTAAACAACTCTACTCCTGTATAGGCCGATACAATATGATATTTTATCCGTCCAAATGCACTTGATACATTCAGCTGATGTAGAAATCTTTTTGTTTTGTTTTCTTGGTCAAACGCAAAAGGGTTTGTTGTCTGAGTAGGAACATGCAAATCCAGAAATACCTGAGGGGAAAATACATCCAAACGCTGCTGGAAATAGGAATACCTGTAAGAAAGCTTTGTGTTTTTAAAATTATAAGCACTATATATCCCGCCTGAATATTGCCTTTTAGGCCTCCAATCAAACCCCCTTCTATTGTCATCAAGTAAATGGTCTCTTCCCTCAAACTCTCCTTGTAACCCCCTGAAATCGTTTCTCCTAAAATCTAAACGTACTAATAATTGATCGGTCAAATAATGACCTAGATTGATACTTTGTATGTGTCGCCCACGTTCTAATCCGTATTCTGGACCTACAGTCTCCTCTTGAATACTAATGGATTTTTCAGCAGTTTTTTTGCTAATCAAGTTAATAACACCTGCTGCTGCATTAGATCCATAATTAACAGCCATTGGTCCTTCTACTATTTCTACTCTTTCTATGGTATTTAAATTGATTTGGGTAATGTCTACATTATTTCCATTTCCTTCCGTACTTACAAATGGAATCCCATCTAATAAAATCTTTACATATTCAGCTCCCAATCCAAGAAGTGAGATAGTAGTACGTCCGCTTTGCTTGTCTGGAGTTAAAGTAATATTGATTTGATTGTTTAATACATCTGTTAAATCAATCGCTCCCTGATCTGCAATCTGTTGTTTGTCAATTACCTGAACATTATAGACTGCCTCATCAATGGATTGAGGTTCATGTTGGCCAGTAACTATAAATTGATCTAATTGGATAGAGGCTTTCTTGAGTTGAACGGAGTGAAGCCCTGCTTTTTTTATACTTGTAGTACTTGTTTCATAAACAAGGTGACTGGTGGATATAGTCAGTGGAAAAGATAGTCCAATAATGACCACTTTACCTTCAGAATCAGTGATGTTATTGAAAACTTCACCTGTGTTATTTCCTGTTCCAGAAACAATTACTCCTTCTATAGGCTTTTTACTTACTTCATCTAGAATGAAAATATAAGTTTGTGCTGAAACAGAATGAAGCCTTGTTAACAATAATGTTATAAGTAAGAATCCGATTTTTGTGTTAAAATGTACTTGTTGACCTTTAACACAACTTTTTATAGGTTTGAGTGATTTCTTCATCCTTATTTAGAATAATTCTATATAAGGCAAAGGTATATATGAAATGATAGGCTGTCAATCGCGAAAGGTAGTGGTAATGGTCACTATCATTAGTGATATTTCCCTAATTGTTTTGTGTGGATCTGGGTTAAAATGATGGTATCTACCTATTTAGAGTGGGTAAGATGAAAGTTTTTTAAATTGCTTTAGAGTCATATAAAATCAAATTCTTTTGTTTTATAACAGAATAACCCTATTACCAAAAAGGTTTAAAACTAAATGGGGTCTATTTGAAAAAAGCTTAGACTGAGATGACATTGGTGCTACATAGTTAAAATAATGGAAGGCGCTTTATAAGCGCCTTCCATTATAGATTAATATTTTCTAACGAATCCAAGGCTGCTCTTCTCCAACGCAAATTGTAAAGGTTGCTCCACCTTGATTTTGACATGCGTGATCTGCTACTTCATCGCTACTATTTGGCGCGTTCCCAATTCTTGCACCACTGTTGCATTGTACAAAACAATTCCCTTGTCCACCGTTAATGAATTTTTGTGTATTCTTATCTAGTTCTGTAACCCCGTTTACTTTTAAAATGTTTTTTAACATCGTTTTGTTTTTAATAAAATTAGTTTTCATACTGTAAACATTTAGAGACACTTACAGCTTATGTCTATGCTTTTTAAGAATGCTAAAAATGTTTAAAAGAATTAGCATCACTTAATTTTAAAGGCCTATTTATGCCAATTTAGATATAGAGCACCGTTTATCTTCCTGCTGATTTTTCATTGCATCGCATTAAAAAGCCTTCTTCAATAAAAAATTACCTACAAAATCTAATACGTTCTTTTATACCTAAATTGGTATTAGTCAATCAATAAAATCAAATAGATTGTACATAGTAATCCTCGAAGTGAGAAAATTATGAACACAATTCTGAGAAAAATTTTTAACTATTTTGATTTGACTATAAATGGTTCAGTTTATGTAATGAGTTAACTCTGTTGTGAACTTCACAAAATGCCTAAAGCCAAACATCTGAAATACAAGCAGATAAGTGTTTAACACCAATTTATGTTTAAGGGCGCATAAGATATTTCAGTAAATTTGATTTTGACAAAGCGGTTGCCCTTGGGACAAAAGACGCAAGCACAGCATCGCTATGGTGAGTATTTTTAACGTATGTAAATAATGAACCAACCCCGACCCAAGGGTACGGGGTATCTATGGGCAATAATTTAATGATCGACTCAAGAGTCGGGGAATTAATATCCCTTAGGGATTAAATTTGCTAATAGATATGCGACCTTATAAATCTAAATTGGCATTATAAGAGTAGTTTAACCATAAAAAACTGACACTGTAGTCAGGTTTTTATGCCTTAAATAGGATTTTCTTTTAAAGAATCTATTTCAAAGAATCCTTAATCACCATCATTATCACCAAAAGTTACAATTAACCCTAATTGAGAAGTCATGTCTGTTTTTAGTAACACTACGAGTCTCTGCCACTCCGATAGAGCAAAATTTATTTCCATGGGATTTGTAGTCAGGGCTTCCTGTAAGGTACCTGGTATGTTATTAATAGAAGCCATTGTTATGGTAAACTGATTGTTTATTGCTGTTGATAGTAGTTCATCATCATCTCTGATATTCAATTCATCTAAATAATCATCGAAGCCGTTAGAATCACCCACTGTTCCGTTTCCATTAAAAATTTCTTGTATAGCAGCAAGATTCTCGATCAATAACTCTTTAGAAATATTTCTATAAGGTGTTTCTACTAGATCTGGGCGTATCGTGCCATCAGTAGTAAATCCTAAAGGGGTTGCAATTTTAAAAGTTCTAGCAGATTCTGAAAATTGTAACATGGCATTTACTAACACGGTCACTGACCCACCTACATCTTTACCTGTAGCACTAACAAAAGCTGTTCTATAATTTGATTGCCACTGGTTTACAATGGTATTTGCTATGTCATTTTGTCTCTGCGCTAAGGCTAAAATCATTTCTATTCTCACTGGGTTTGCCATTAGTTTTTCTTGTGCTTCTGGCTCAAAAAGTAGGTATTCTAAAGCAGGTAGGCCTACTTGATTTGCAGGTAAAGCTAATAGGTCATTTGATACAATATTGTTTCTACTATTTATAAAGTTTTCTAAGCCAAAATTATTGAGAGGAAAAGTATTCACTTGAGAATTGAGCCTTAGCTGATCAACTGGTCCAATATTAAAAGACTCCACCTTAGACCAACTCATTTTAGTATTAAACCAAGAAGATCTTAAAGCGTCTAATGATTCTACTTCATTAGGGTCAAGTGCTATTGCTTTTTCTACTAAGTCGCTTGTTGAATTAGCAAAATTGATATACGAAGGGATAATTTAACCCGAATGATGCAATAGAAATTTGATGCAAACCATAACTAACAGTCATTTAGCCACTTAAACCCTAGTTTCCTACTCACCATAATGCAGACTATGTCTGCGTTGCGAATCAGAATTTAAGCAGCTATCTAACAGCCATTTATGATTTTCTCTTAAAAGTCTAATGTATCATTCGGGTTTAAATAAACATACTTTCTGAAGGTGGATAAAAGTAAAGAAAAAAATAGTTCATTTTAGCTTGACCTTCTAACGGGTATTTTTTTTGCAAATGATACCCAAAAATCCAACATTTTTATTGAGGACCTGAATTCGGGTTAAGAAACTACATTTAGAAGGTTAAGAGTGAATGAGCTTCATTCGAATAACCCTTGCGTACGGCCAGGCGGAACTATTTTTAAATGCTTGTAAGCTAATTCTGTTGCTTCACGCCCTCTGCTAGTCCTTTTGATATATCCTTCTTTGATTAGGAAAGGCTCATAGACCTCTTCAATTGTTTCAGATTCCTCACTACATGCTGTAGCTATTGTACTAATTCCTACAGGCCCTCCTTTAAATTTATTGATAATGGTAGATAAAATTCTATTATCCATATCATCTAAACCATTTGCATCTACATCCAATGCAGTTAAAGCAATCTGCGCTATTTCCATAGTGATGGTTCCATTCCCTTTGATCTGTGCAAAATCCCTTGTTCTTCTCAAAAGGTTATTGCCAATTCTGGGTGTTCCTCTACTTCTTCTTGCGATTTCAAAAGCAGCGTCTTCGTGAATAGGAGTACTTAACAGAGCCGAAGACCTTTTAATAATAGAAGAAAGTAGCTTGGCGTCATAATATTCCAGCCTCGAATTGATTCCAAAACGTGCACGAAGTGGAGAAGTAAGTAGACCACTTCTGGTGGTAGCTCCAATCAAAGTGAAAGGATTTAAGCCTATTTGGACAGTTCGTGCATTAGGGCCAGAATCTAGCATAATATCTATGCGAAAATCCTCCATAGCAGAATACAAATATTCTTCCACTACAGGGTTTAACCGATGAATTTCATCAATAAATAAAACATCATTCTCTTCTAGGTTGGTCAATAAACCAGCTAATTCAGAAGCTTTATCTAGAACTGGTCCTGAAGTGAGTTTTAGGTTGGTTTCTAACTCATTGGCAATAATGTGTGAGAGGGTAGTTTTTCCAAGACCCGGAGGGCCATGTAAAAGGACATGATCTAGTGGCTCATTTCTTTGTTTAGCCGCTGCAACAAATATTTTAATGTTGTCAACTACTTTGTCTTGACCAGCAAAGTCATCAAAACTTAGAGGCCTTAAAGCCTTTTCTAGTTCTTTCTCTGAAGAACTTAGTTGATCATCGTCGCCTGAAAGATAGTCCTCTCGCATGAATGTTTATTTTAGAAAAAGCATAGTGCCATTATCTTTTGTTAACAGTTTACTGATCCCAATTAAGATGGGAAATTGTTCTACTGCTTTAAAGGTAATTACAAATATAAACGATGAAGTGGTTTGAGCTTCTTGTTTTACACCAAAAAATTAGAAAGCCAAAATCGCTGAATATAAGTATTCCTTACCTTTCATGAAATAGGCTAATCTGACAGGTACACTGAAAAATTTAAGAACTTGATATAATGGTGTTTAAATTCTTATGTTTCAAAGGGATTATAACTTATTTTCGCTCAAAATTAATGCTGAAATTAGATGAGGTACTTGAGTATAATTTTATTTTTTTTATTGGGGGCATGTACCCAGGTAGAAGAAAAACCATCTTACCTTAAAGTTACGGGCATTACAATGGGTGTTATCCATTATAGCATTACTTATTTAGACAATGAACAACGCAACCATCAGTTAGGTATAGATTCACTGTTAAAAACATTCAATCAATCTTTATCAACCTATGTTAAAGATTCTGAAATCTCAGATTTTAATAATACTGGGAAGCTAATTTATAGATCTCCTTTTTTTTATCCTGTTTTAAAGACCAGTCAGGAAATTTATCAAATTACTTCCGGTGCCTATGACCCAACTGTAGGGCCTTTAGTAAACCTATGGGGATTTGGCCCAGGTGAAAAACAAGAAGTACCAGATAGTTTGACTATAATGAATGCCATGAAGAATGTAGGGTTTAATAAGCTTAAGTTCGATACAGATTCTGCGCATTCGCAACAGGAAATAAACCTGAGTTTCAGTGCTATTGCTAAAGGGTATGCTGTAGATTTAGTCGCTACTTTTCTTGAAAGGAAAGGAGTAGACAACTACTTTGTGGAGATAGGGGGAGAAGTAATCTGCAAAGGAGTTAATCCGTCTGATCAGACTTGGCAAATAGGGATTTTTGACCCTAGAGTGGAGGAAGATCCTACTAAACAAAGAGCGGCTATCGCTACGATCAGGAATAAAGCAGTCGCTACTTCTGGAAACTATCGGAATTTTTATGAAGTTGATGGCAAGAAATATGGACATACGATAAGCCCTTTTACAGGATATCCTGTACAACATTCTTTATTAAGTGTATCAGTGTTTGCTGATCATTGTATGACTGCGGATGCCTATGCTACTGCTTTCATGGTTTTAGGCTTGGAAAAAGCAAAGGGAATTTTAGAAGCAAACCGTGAGCTGGAAGGCCATTTTATTTATGCAGATGAGTTAGGGAACCTGAAAACATATACAAGTGACGGAATTAAAAGTGCAATTCTAGTTGAGTAATTCTATTAGAAATTTAATCTTATTAAATTCTCTTAGTTTATTTTACTCCAATAAATTGATTTTAAATAGAAAGAAATCCAACTTCGTAGGTGGGGGAAATCAAGAGCAATAAATAAAGAAGAATTTTTAAGCTATTTTGCGACTGATTGGTTGAAATCAAAAGTCTATGTGGACAATTATATGCTATCCCTTTTCTATTGATTGATTTTAGAAAGGTGATTTTTAGAGCTAAAAAAGAACATTGATACAGAACATCATTATATTATTGTTAACTACTTTTCTGGCAGGAGTTAGTTTCTATGCATTTAAAGAAAAAGATGGGGCATTTTTTAAAGCTCCCTTGGTTTTTGCAGGCTCGTATCTTTTCTCTATTACCATCATTCATATTCTTCCTGAACTTTTTAGTGATGCCGAAGAACCATACAAAATAGGAACAGTATTATTAATCGGTTTTTTTCTCCAGTTTTTCTTGGAACATTTTTCTGCAGGGGTTGAACATGGACATATTCATTCTAATTCAAGTTCCTCTCAAAGTATTGGTTTAATTATTTCTCTATGTATCCATGCGTTACTTGAAGGAGCGTTACTATCTCATCCTTCGTCTTCACATGAAAAGCATGAAACACAAACAATTTTATTTGGTATTATTTTACACAAAATGCCTGCAGCATTTGCTCTGATAGCGATCATGTCAAGTAAGTATAAAGCGCGTACGATACCTTTAATTTCATTGGCGATTTTTTCAACCATGTCTCCTTTAGGTTTGATCCTAAGTAAGTCAATGGAATTTAATAGTGAATATGTCACCTACTTATTCGCTTTGGTAAGCGGTAGTTTTTTGCATATTTCTACTACTATTTTTGTAGAATCTAATCCAGGACATAAAACTGATTTTAAAAAGATTGGCCTCATACTATTAGGTGTTTTAGCTGCTTTATTAGTAGAAGGGTTGTAGAAATTAATTCTCGATCATAAGTTTTCATTTCAATTTATTAGGCATTTTGGAGCTAATACCCATTTAGATGTAAAACGCCGTTTATCTTCCTGTTAATCCAATGAGTTCATAATTAATCGTTTTTCACAAAGCTACAACTAGGTTTTGATGTAGAGTAAAGAATTATTTTTCTTCCTAACCTGAGCTCGATTTTAAAAAGTACGCATAGAAGGTCTCCGAGCAGTTTTGAAAGATATGCTGGGGCAGCCCTTGCTGTTTGAGATCGCTCTCAGAGCGATTGACGGAGTCGCCCGTGCGATTTCAAATTTTTCTAGGGTTTTTGCCTAACATAAACTGAAACTCAAACCTCACAGTATGTCCCTAAAATCTCTAGTCTTTAATTTACTGTTCAATAAAAGGTTTAGTTAGATTCGAGTAAATACATATTGGCTCCTTTTAAATTGTCAATCTTATTCGGAAAAAGATATTTCCTTACTAGCTTTAGAGACTGTAAAATAGAAGACTCTATAAAATGATCCAGAAAATACAAACATTAAGTGGTTACATCCATGAATATCAGAAAAGCATTACCCAACCTGAAGAGTTTTGGGGAAGAGTAGCTGAAAGTTTTCATTGGCAGCAAAAATGGGATCAAGTCGTATCATGGGACTTTGAAAAACCAGATGTAAAATGGTTTTTGAATGGAAAACTTAATATTACAGAGAACATATTTGAAAGGCATTTATATACTTTAGGAGACAAGCCTGCTATTATCTGGGAACCAAATGATCCCAGTGAAGCGAGCATTACGCTTACTTATCGAGAACTTTATGAGAAAACATGTCAGTTTGCAAATGCGATGCTTGAGCAAGGTATTCAAAAAGGTGATCGAGTAATCATTTATATGCCTATGGTTCCGGAAGCTGCAATTGCTATGTTGGCTTGTGCTAGAATAGGAGCCGTACATTCTGTGGTATTTGCGGGATTTTCAGCAAATTCCTTGGCCGATAGGATCATTGATTGTCAAGCAAAGGCGATTTTAACATCAGATGGAAATTTTAGAGGAACGAAGACAATTCCTGTAAAAGCAGTGGTGGATGAAGCACTCGAAAAAACAAGAACAATAGAGAAGATCATCGTGTTGAAAAGAACCAATATTGAAGTGACGATGAAGGAGGGAAGGGATATATGGTGGCACGAAGCGATTGAGGGAGTTTCAACTGCTCATCAGGCAGAAGTAATGGATTCTGAAGATTTATTTTTTATCCTCTATACATCTGGATCTACTGGTAAGCCTAAAGGAGTGGTACATTCTTGTGGAGGGTATATGGTTTATGCTGAGTATTCTTTTGCGAATGTATTTCAATATAGCCAAGGGGATGTCTACTGGTGCACTGCAGATATCGGATGGATTACTGGACATTCCTACATAGTATATGGCCCTCTTTTAGCAGGGGCTACTTCTATTATGTTTGAAGGAGTTCCTACTCACCCTCACCCTGGAAGGTTCTGGGAGATTGTAGATAAATATAAAGTAAATCAATTCTATACAGCTCCTACGGCCATTAGGGCTTTGCAAGCTTATGGATTAGATCCTGTGGAGCCCTATAAACTAGACTCATTGAAGGTAATAGGCTCCGTAGGAGAACCCATAAATGAGGAAGCTTGGCATTGGTATCACGATCACATTGGAAAAGGAAAATGCCCTATAGTAGATACTTGGTGGCAGACTGAAACTGGAGGAATCTTGATTTCGCCTATCGCTGGGGTAACTCCAACTAAGCCAGCTTTTGCTACTTTACCATTACCTGGAGTCCAGTTGATGATTGTTGACAATGAAGGAAATGAGTTGAAAGGAAATGGAGTTGAAGGGAATTTATGTGTGAAATTTCCATGGCCAAGTATGTTAAGAACAACTTATGGAGATCATGAACGGTGTAGACAAACTTACTTTTCTTCTTTTAAAGGCCTTTACTTCACAGGGGATGGGGTGAAAAGAGATCATGATGGCTATTATAGAATTTTAGGAAGGGTGGATGATGTGATCAATGTTTCTGGACATAGGATGGGTACTGCGGAAGTTGAAAATGCAATCAATGAACACCCTAAAGTGATAGAGTCAGCTGTAGTAGGTTATCCACATGATATTAAGGGGCAAGGGATTTATGCTTTTGCAATTTGTGACCTGGAAGGAAGAACAGAAGCTAGTCTGAAAGAGGAGATCAAACAAACGGTTAGTAAAATAATTGGCCCTATAGCGAAACCTGATCAAGTTCAGATTGTTTCTGGACTACCCAAAACAAGGTCTGGAAAGATCATGAGAAGGATCTTAAGGAAAGTAGCGTCCAAAGATTTAAATAATATGGGCGATACCTCAACCTTGTTAAACCCAGACGTAGTAGAAGAAATTATTAAAGGAGCTGGTCTTTAAAAACCATGCTGAATTTATTCAAGCAATTAGAAATGTATAATTCACTTAATGAAGTAATTATACATTTCTAATTATTTTTAAATCAAAATATTCCATACAGATCATATTTGACTTCTTAGATTAGAGTCACGAGATCCGGTTGAAAAATGATTATATGTCAATTTAGGTTTTAGGCAGAACTAATTATGAATTAATAATTTCTAATTATAATGTACTCAGTAGGGAAACTACAACCTAGCCTTCAATATATTGGTATTTCCTGTTAACTAATAAATCTTTATCTGCATGAATAGAATTGACCGACTTACCGCTATTTTGATTCATATTCAAGGTAGAAAGCGTACTGAGATTGGTGCTCTTGAAGAACGCTTTGAAGTAGGTCGGAGAACCTTATTTAGAGACATCAGGGCTTTAATAGAAGCAGGTGTTCCCATAGGGGGTGATGCAGGGCAAGGTTATTTTATTGTAGAAGGGTATCACTTGCCTCCTGTTGTGTTTAACAAAGAAGAAGCCGCTGCTATTCTTACAGGGTTCAAATTGATAGAGCAACATGCAGATCATAAAACCTCCCATACCTTTGCAGAAGCATTATATAAAATAAAGGCAGTTTTAAAGTATAGGGATCAGGAATATTTAGAAAAACTAGAGCAGCAGGTTAGTATTATGCCTTCTCCCAGCAAAGCATTGAGTCCTGTACAAGACCTTCATTTAGAAGAACTGCAATTTGCATTGGCCTCAGAAAGAGTAATCTCAATCACTTATCAAAAGCCCTATAGTGAAGAGAGTTCTAAGCGTTTAATAGAACCACTTGGGTTGATTAATTACTCTTCAAAATGGCATCTTATTGCCTATTGTCGTTTAAGGCTATCTATGAGGAATTTTAGAACTGATAGAATCCAACAAATGGAAATAACCCAAGAAGTTTTTAACCCAAAAGCGCATCCGGATTACTTAGAATATATGAATGAAACACTTTCTGCAGAATCTCTAACGGAAGTGATGGTGTCGTTTACAAAAGAAGTTGGGAGGATACTGGGAGATCAAAAATATTATTTCGGACTGGTAGATGAACAAATTAAAAATGATCGGCTAGAAATGAAATTTTATATACATCACCTTGATTATTTTGCACGTTGGCTACTTTCATTTGGAAATCAAGTGGTTGTTTTGAGTCCAGATGAACTCTCTATCCAGCTCAATAAACTGGTAGATGAATTAAGAGAACACCATAAAAGATGAGGGAGGTCTTTCAAAATAAAATTAGAAGATTTATCTGGTGAAAAAATTAATCTTTTCGTAGTGTTACATACTTACTTTCCAAAGAAGAATTTTATAGTTTAGCGGTTTGATTTTTGAAGCATACCGAACATTAAAATTATGAAACTTATAACCAGGTCTTGGTTTTATAAAAATATCTCTAGAAAACAGTTTGACTACTTTTTACTGTTTTTATCTGTTTATGTTATTCTGGAATTATATATCAGCTCTCTGGTCACTTATAATAATCAAGCAAAAACCACGGTAGAAGTCATTGATTTTATCATTTGTATGATTTTCATGATCGATTTCTTTTTTGGTATGAGCATTGCTACCAATAAATGGAATTATGTTAAAAAAAATTGGATAGATTTTGTTTCCTCCATTCCAACCATTGGTTTCTTAAGAGCGGGGCGCGTTTTTAAGATTTTTAGGATTTTAAGAGTGCTCAGATCTGCCAAATACATATTGGCTATTTTTAACAAAAGAAACTCTTTTTCTACACTTAGAAATATTTTCATTATCAATGGCATCATTATCTTATTGTTTACACTTAGCTTTTATGAGCTTGAGCATAAAGTAAATGAAAACATTAGTACGCTAGGTGATTCTCTATGGTGGACCACCATTACAACCATTACAGTAGGATTTCTTCAAGATCTACCACCTGTAACCCCAGAAGGGAAAGTACTTTCGGTGTTATTAATTTTACTAGGAATGATCATGTTCTCAACTATGATTGGTACGATTACAGATTATTTTATTGAAGATGAAGACATTCAAGATAAACTAGAAGCCATGGCGGAAAGGGTAAATACCTTAGAAGAAAAGCTAGATACGATTCTCGAAAAGCTAGATGATCTAGCTGAAAGAAAATAAGATATCCATGCTCTGTGATGGAATGGGTTAAAGCCTATCTGAGCCATTTAATTATCTCAAATGTCTAATGCAGAATGAACCCACCCCGACCCAGTGCCTCTGCTAAGAAAGCTACAGCGCTCGTGGAAGAGTCGGGATGCCCAACCAGAGAAAATTAATATCTCTTAGGGATTAAAGTAGTACTATTTAATCTTCATCCTTTCAAATGGAATAGTTTCATCAAATAACTTGCGGTAAGTATGGTGTGTCTTTCCAATATCACCACCTACCTGCTTAACAACTAAAATCATTTTACGGTTAAAGTCACCAATCCAGTTCATTTCCAAAATGGGATACCTTCTATAATCCTTTTGTACCATTTGGGCAGTAGCCATTACCAATGCACCATCAAGCCCTTTTCCTTGATGTTCAGGGGCTACGCCAAATACCAACCCAAGCATCTTCTTATTGGTTTTACGCCATTTGTGCCAGACAAACTTTAATTTACCAATGATGTCCAACTTGCCATTTACATGTTTGAATATTTGGTTAACCTCAGGAAGATTAATGTAGAACGCCACTGGATCGCCTTTATAGTAAGCAAACCAAATGATTTTTTCATCTATAATGGGTTTCATTTGTTTCATGATAGATTTTGATTGCTCTTTAGTCATTTCAACTACCCCATCATGATTGGCCCAAGCTTTGTTATAAACGAGCCTAAAGTCTTCTGTGTATTTAGGCAACTGTTTGAGCTTCATGTGCTCAAAAGTATAATCAGGATCGGCATTGAGGATATCAGATTTTTTCATGATCCTTGGGTGAAAAGGATCAAAAGTATTTCTGATAAAAGTGTATTGCTTAAAATAAACCTGAAACCCATAGTTTTCAAAAAGCTCCTGATAATAGGGGAAATTGTAATTACATTGGTAATTTGGTTCTATGTCAAACCCATCAACTAAGCATCCCCACCATTTGTCACGGTCTCCAAAATTAATGGGACCATCCATTGCCTCTATTCCTTGTTTCTCTAACCATTCTTTTGACTGATCAAAAAGGAGATTGGCTGCTTTTTGATCATTGATACATTCAAAAAAACCTACTCCACCAGTAGGCTGATCATTGTCCTTTAATTTGGTCTTTTCATTAATGAAAGCAGCAATTCTCCCAATCGTTTTCTGTTGGTCGTTAACTAATATCCAGCGGATACAAGTCCCATTTTTAAACGTTTTATTCTGTTCCTGATCAAAGACTGTTTCCAGATCTTTATCTAATGGACGAATCCAATTAGGTTCTTTTTTGTATAATCCTACAGGTAATTGGATAAACTCACGTTTATCACGAGAAGTAATTACTTCAATAATCTTCATATTAAATGATTATTTTGATCTCTAAAATGTAAGGAAACTAACAAGTAGGTAGTGATTAATTACCGTTCTTCCTGTTTGTCCTTTATTTTTTGGGTTGGGTCATATTCCTTCGCAAGGATAACTAAAAATACCTTTACAGACGATGAAGAAAACGTATTTTACCTCAGTGTATGCTATGTTGTTGGTTTTTATGACCTGTATGGCTGTTTCTGCACAAACTAAAATCAAAATAGTAGATGCTGAAACTCAAGAACCTGTGGAGGAAGTTTTAGTAAAATGGAAGAATGGCCAAGAATTATCCAATAATAATGGAGAAGTTAATGTCCCTTCAGGAATAACTATTATCAGCCTGAGTAGGGTTGGATTCGCGGAACTTTCAGTTGAATTACAAAGTTTATCTCCATCTGGAATCATTCAGTTTAAGCGTGATCCAGATCTTTTACCGGTTGTCATTACAGCTTACCCCATAAGGCCTGAAACTTATAGTGCGCCAGCTTCTTATACTTTTATTCCTTCAGAGAGGATTCAAATAGCAAACAGTGTAGAATATGGCGATGTTTTAAACAACGTACCTGGTGTTTTTATGCATACAGGAACATTGGGAACTAATAGAATTACTATCAGAGGCATAGGCGCAAGAACTCCTTTTAGTACTAATAGGATCAGGGCTTATTATAATGAAATTCCATTGACTGCCGGAGATGGGGAAACCTCATTGGAAGACAATGAATTAAGTACACTTGGTAATATAGAAATTATCAAAGGTCCTTCTGCTACATCTTATGGAGCAGGTTTGGCAGGGCTTATCAAATTATCTCCTCAAAAAAGTAATGAATCTTTTATTTCAAGTACCTATGGTATAGGGTCTTTTGGGTTAAGTAGGAATAATAACATAGTTCAAGTTGCCAGTGGTGAGCATTTTATAAAAGCATCATATGCTACTACTTTTGCTGAAGGATTTAGAGATAATAACCAATATGATCGAGATAATATCACCTTGAACTACCGATACAATGGAAAGAAAGTGCAGGTTGATTTTTTAACTACTTACATAGATGTAAAAGGGTTTATCCCAAGTTCAATTAACGAAACAGACTTTAATGAAAACCCCTCCTTAGCAGCAGGAAACTGGCAAGCAGTTAGAGGGTTTGAAGATTATATCAAAGGATTGATAGGTACTACAGTAACTGCCGAATTAACCGAAAGACAAACAATCTCAGGTACTTTATATACTACTTTTAGAGACAATTATGAATTGAGACCTTTTGGTATCTTGACTGAAAAAAGTAATCTTTTTGGCACAAGATGGAAATATAATAATGAAATCAGCCATGTTTTCAGACTGGCAGCAGGAGGGGAATATAGTGTAGAGAATTTTGATTTGACCACTTTAGATCAGGAAGACAGAGAACCAGTTGTACTCACGTCATTTAATCAACAGAGAAGAAGAAGTTTGAATTTATTCGTGGAAGGAGTATTAAACCCAAGTAGTAGATTGGAAATAATTGGAGGGCTAAACTTGAGCAGGGTAAATTATGACCTGTTGGATTTATTTAGGGAAGACGGAGATCAATCAGGAAATTATAGTTTTGATGCTGTTTTGTCACCTCGGTTATTTTTAGGATACAGCATTTCTAATAATCAAAGCATTTATGCGCAAGTAAGTAGAGGGTTTTCAGCCCCGTCGGTGGAGGAGACTTTAACCCCAGATGGGCAAATAAACACTGATATACAACCGGAAACTGGTTATAATTTTGAAATAGGGAGTAGGGGTAATATTGGAGATTCAGGTTTTAAGTATCAATTAAATGCCTATGTTTTGTCTGTAAGAAATTTGCTGGTGGCAAGAAGAACGGCTGCTGATCAATTTATAGGGATAAATGCAGGAAAAACATTGCATCAGGGGGTTGAGTTTGAATTGAATTATAAAAAGAGATTGGGTAAGGTGGTATTGAGCCCATTTTTAAATGCGTCTATTTCAGAGATTACCTTCAATGAATTCGTAGATTTAGAAGAAGACTTCTCTGGTAACAAATTACCTGGGGTGCCTTCATTTACAGGTAATTTAGGCGTTTTTGTAAAATCAGATTTTGGTGTATATGCCAATGTAAATTTCAGAAGAATAGGTGAAATGTTCTTGCGAGACGATAACATTCTAAGAAGTGAAGCATATTCCATTCTGAACCTTAAAGTGGGGTATCAACATCAAATAGGCAAAATTTTATTTGATCTGAATGGAGGGATCAATAACCTGACAGATGAAACTTATGCATCTCAAATACTAATCAACGCAGGAAGCTTTGGAGGTAGGGCACCTAGGTATTTTTACCCAGGAAATCCAAGAAATTACTATGGGAATTTACAAGTTAGATATGCTTTTTGAAGGAAATCTTTTTTGCTGAGAATTCTGTCTATTACTCAAGTCTAGAGATTGTTTTATCATAAATTTTGAGTTTTTCATTAGTAATAAATTCATATTCCACTGTATCTATTGCCCTTCCGAACTGATTAAAATGATTGTCTAAAAGGATGAATTTTCCATTTTCGTTTTCATATAAAGAGAAAGAAAAATTCTGATCAGTGAATCTAGGATCTTCCTCTCGTACCTGATCATTTGAAATGTCTAAGTCATAAAATGATATTATGCCATGTGAGGTGTCGTCAAAGTGGAATTCAGCTACGTTAATAACTGAAAATTTTTCTGTCCCAATTATGGAATCATTTTCAACTAATAATGTAACGAACCCAGAATCAGTTTTGATCGTAATTTTATCGTAATACCAATCAAGATTTGATTCTATCTGTACAGTATCTCTAGGATAACTTATTAAAACACTTGCATCCCACTTTCCTTGTAATCTTGTTGAATCTGGTATTTGATTGTTAGAAAACACTATAATAAGTAGACAGCTGAGTGTAATAGGTATCTGAGTCATTGAAATTGATAGTTTTCGTTATTTTAAAAACGAAAAATAGACCCAAGGAGTTCTAATATTATCACCTAAAACTTACAGTTTACTATCCTAAAAGTTGTGTTTTTATTTATATAGTATTAGCAAAATGTATTACAACAATTGATTAATGCAAGGAATTTAAACCAGCTATTGTTCATGTTCCCTAGAATTAGGGAGAGCACTGATAAACAGAGTTTGTCTACATAAAAACGATCTTTGAAAATAGGTCAATGAGCCTATAGCATTCGATAAACTCACTTTCCTACCAGACCCTTGGCATATATTGCCCTATCGTAAATAAGCACTCCTTTATCATCCCATTCACGAATAATATAAGGTTCAAATTTTTCATCGAAGGGATCTTCAGGATATTGGATTTCTCGTTTTTTACGCCTTCTCTGATCATAGTATTCTATCCAAACACCTACTTTGTGATCAAATTGAAATTCACCTTTGGCCGCGACTCTCCCACTTTCATGAAAGGCAAAGTAGTTTCCTTCTTTCTCCCCCAATTGAACAGGGATAATTTCTCTCATGTGCTTGCGATCTTTATCGTAATACTTAACTTTAGATAGTTTAGGCCAGCCCTTGTAATACTTCTCTTTATCTTTAAGAATATCATACTTGTTAAGCGTTATCCACCTGCCATGCTTCATCCCTTTATAAAAGATACCTTCTTCTAGCACTTGCTCGCCCAATCTTTTTACATATGGACCATGTAGAATAACTCCATACTTAGGATCTATTTTTCTTGATTTTATAACCTTCTTCTTTTTGTAGTTATACCAGTAGATATCACGAACAAAAGGATCAATGTCCACTGGAGTTTTTAAAAACCTGAATTCCTCTCGAACAGTTTTTACCCCAAACCCTTTTTTAGTATATCCTCTTTTAGTTTTAAGACCATAGAATACATTTTTTTTGACCTTTTTCTTCTTTGGTTTAAATTCATCTTCCAAGTCTTTTTCAGATTCTAAGTCTATGGTAAGCGGTGTATCATAATCCACGGTAAATGGATCATCTTCATCTTGCGCTATTGACAAAGAACTATAAGACACAATCAATAAAGTAAAAAGTATTCTGATAATCATCATACGAAAATAACGATAAATGTCTAGAAATGGTATTTCTTTATTAGACAAAAGAATAAAGAACAAGAACGAAAGATTTATGTACATCCTTGAATAGAGTTGACCACAAAACACAGGAAACGATGAAAGCAAATTTAAGATTAATCAGAAAACAACGCAGGTACTCTACAGAGTTTAAACGGAGTGTATGTACCTGAAGTGTGACCGTTATTTAATTAAATTCTGTTGATCAAATGGATTCATACTGGCTCATTTTTTACAAAGCAACAGGTACTTTGAGGTAGGGTGAAGAATTATTTCCCCCCTACTCAAATACAAACTGAAACTCTTGTATCTTTTGTCTATAACTCAATCTCTTTTTCACAAAAAAAGTCAGTGAATAAATCCACTGACTCTTCTATATTCTAATAAATGTTAACGCTTAATTACTAGCCAACTCAACACTTCTTTTAATGAAGTTAGTAAGCTCTGCACCAGTCAACATCCCTTGATGAAGTAATGCCAAATCATAAGTATGTTTCACCAATGATTCTTTAGTGGCCTCATCTTCAGTTTTCAATGCTTTACCGATCAATTCGTGATTAGCATTTACTGAAACAGTTACCTGGTCTGGCATGTCACCCATCATGAACATACCGCCACCTCCGCCCATGGCAGACATGTCCTTCATACGCCTCATGAATTCAGGCAATGTTACGATAACTGGTAAGTCATCAGTCGCTAGTGATTCCACCACTACTGTAGCATTTTTATTATTGATTACTTTTTCAAAAGTCTCCTTCAGTGTCTTTGACTCATCTTCAGAGAGCACAGATTCTTTCTTTTCATCTTTCTCTACCAACTTGTCGATTACATCAGCATCTACTCTTTTCAAAGTAAACTCCCCTTTTTGCTCTAGGTGATTGATGAAATGAGGATCTATCACACTATCTAACCTGATGACATCATAAGCCCTGTTTTTAGCACCATCTATGTAACCAAATTGCTTATCCATATCAGTAGTATAAAGAACTACTACTTTGCCGTCTTTGTCTGTTTGATTAGGCGCTACTTTAGTCTTGTATTCTTCTATAGTAGCAAATTGATCGTCTGTACTTTGGAGCAATAAGAATTTCAGCGCTTTTTCATCAAATTTAGGCTCACTGATCATTCCATATTTTACAAATACCCCAATATCACTCCACTTGCTTTCATAAGCAGCTCGATCACTTTTGAAAAGATCAGCCAATTTATCAGCTACTTTTTTCGTGATATAAGTATTGATTTTCTTGACGTTTCCATCAGCTTGTAAGAAACTTCTTGATACGTTCAAAGGAATATCAGGAGAGTCAATAACACCATGCAGTAACATCAAGAATTCAGGAACTACATCTTTTACTTCATCCGTAATAAATACCTGACGAGAATAAAGTTGGATTTTGTTTTTCTGAATTTCCAAGTCCTTTTTCAACTTAGGGAAATAGAGAATACCAGTTAAGTTAAATGGGTAATCTACATTCAAGTGAATCCAAAAAAGCGGAGGCTCTGCCATAGGGTAAAGTTCCCTGTAGAAGTTAAGGTAATCTTCATCAGTTAACTCAGTAGGAGATTTAGTCCATAATGGCTCAGTGTTGTTGATCATGTTATCAACCTTCACTGTCTTGTATTTAGGCTTATCTTCTTCGTCTTTCCCGTCCTCTACACTCTCATCCTTTTGGCCAAACTTGATCGGGATAGGCATAAACTTAGAATACTTATCTAAAATGCCCTGAATCTTACCCTGGTTCAAAAAGTCTTCAGAATCTTCCGCAATGTGTAAGATAATATCCGTACCCCTGTCAGCTTTATCAGCAGCGGTGATCTCAAACTCTGTGCTACCATCACAGATCCACCTAGCAGCTTCACTACCTTCTTGGTAAGACTTAGTAATAATTTCTACTTGGCTAGCTACCATAAAGGCACTATAGAAACCTAAACCGAAGTGACCTATGATCTGTTGTTCATCGCCTTTATCTTTGTATTTCTCTACAAACTCCGTAGCTCCAGAGAAAGCAATTTGGTTGATGTATTTTTTAATCTCATCAGCCGTCATCCCGATCCCTTTATCACTTACAGTGATCGTCTTTTTTTCTTCGTCGAAACTAACTTCTAGCGTAGTATCACCCAGCTCTCCATTGTATTCACCAAGAGAAGCCAATCTTTTTATTTTTTGCGTAGCATCTATCCCATTAGATACCAACTCCCTCAAAAATATCTCGTGATCCGAATAAAGAAACTTTTTAATGATCGGAAAAATATTTTCCGTGTGAATTGAAATAGTACCTTTTTCTGACATATCTATTGTTATATTTTATTTGCTATTCTTTCAAAGCACATTTACAAAGTCCGCGCCAATCTAAAAAACTGACAGAGTGGCAGACTTGTAAGGGGCGTGAGTTTTGATTCTTCTTGAGTTGACAGTAGGAATGACATCTTTTTCAATAAAAATAGGAGCAATTTGGTTTTCCTATTCCACCGGGGACAGCTCCATCGCGGCTCTGCTGTTTTTTTTGGCAGGCCTATCTTCCTGCGCGAATAATTAAGTCTAACTTTACTCGCTCCATTTTCATTAAGTTAATTTTTCTCGGAGACCAGTAGTTTAAAATTAACAATTTTATGAGAAGTAAAGGGTTTTGCCATGTAAAAAAGTGGCTCCGGTTAGTAACAAATAAAAACTATCTTTAGAAATCAGTTAAAGGGAGTTCTAAACTCGATTTTAAATTTAGACTAGGATTTTTTTCTGAGAAAAGACATCAAAAACGGGGTTTAGTGGATCTAAATGAGTATTTTGATAACCCAATATCAGGAAAAAAATCGGGTCGAAAAGTAATAGGAAGTTTTAGGGATTCCCACAATAGAATTAAAACATGGGATTAGATTCAGTTGAATTATTAATGGATGTTGAAGATCATTTTGAAATTACAATTACCGACAGTGAAGCGGAAAAAATTGTTACTGTAAATGATTTTGTAGAGTGTGTATATCAAAAAGTAGAAATAAAACCCTCAAATCGCTGTTTATCACAGATTATTTTCTATCGATTGAAGACATGTTTCTTAAAAAAAAATATACCAAAAGAAAATATTCACCCCTCAAAAAAGATGATCACTTTTTTAGATCAGAACTCCATCAAAGAAGATTGGTCTCAACTGTCAAAAGAAACTAGATTTAAATTACCTGAATTAGTTAGGCTAGATCATGATCAACATGCATCAGAAAATGTGAAATTTATGGGGATAAAAGTTTATGGTAGAAAGAAACCATTAACTCAATCTACCTTAAAGAATTTAGTAGACTGGGTAATAGCTCTAAATTATAAGGAGCTAGTGAATATTCATGAGATTTCAAATAGATATGAATTGGAAAGAATGATGATTGGGCTTATTAGTGAGAATATAGGTATCCCTGTAAATGAGATCTCCCTAAATCATGCTATTGTAGAAGATTTAGGTGTAGATTAAAAAGTATCAGGCTTTTATGTAATTTAACCGGGTCTTGTCCTAGGACATTTTCTTGATATAAATTTAGTATTAATCGCGCTTGCTCAATTTAACCCGAATGATGCAATAGAAATTTGATGCAAACCATAACTAGCAGTCATATAGCCACTTAAATCCTAATTTCCTACTCACCATAATGGAGACTATGTCTGCGTTGCAAAACAGAATTTAGGCAGCTATCTAGCAGCCATTTATGATTTTCTCTTAAAAGTCTAATGCATCATTCGGGTTTAAAATAAAAGAGAATTCCTTTCTGATTTAATCCCTAAGGGATATTAATTCCCCGACTCTTGAGTCGATCATTAAATTATTGCCCATAGATACCCCGTACCCTTGGGTCGGGGTTGGTTCATTAATTCCTACTTAAAAGTGATTAACTGGATGAAGCGGATTAATCTTAAAAAACTGGTTTTTTTGAAGTTTAACCTACATTACTCATGACAAACCATGACCTTGCGCAACAAGTAATTGATTTACTTAGTTTTATGATGAAAAAATTGATATATCCCAAATTTGAGGAATGTCAATTTTACTCTACTGAATCGATTACCTTGATGGTAAACCATTTAGTTTTTCTAATAATTATTTCCTTGGTCAGGCATCCCGAATTATTCGGGTTAAGATCTAATATCTCAAAGCCTTTAATCTTTGTCTTTTATCTAAAAAAACTATCTAATCCTATCCATGCTCTTTACCAACTTCTCATCCTTTCTGATAAATCGATTAGCAGATAAATTAAAAATCATGGCTGCGGCAAGCGCCCAGAAACCAAACAATGGGGTTTCATGAGTAGTAACAGGGATTAGTTCACCCAGGTCTACATATTTAAATACAATGAGCCCCAACGAACCAGCCATAATCAGTGAGTTAAGAGCACCCAGTTGCATCTGACGTAATCTATTCTTATATTGAAACAAAGAAAATAAAGCTACCCCAGCAGCGAGTAGAGGTAAAATAAATAGATAAATATGTCCTTTCGTTTCTAGTACTTTCTCTTCCCCATCAACTAGCTTTTTAACCACCGTTTCCTTTGCAGACATTTCCGCCACCTCTTTCAGTTCTTCATTGGCCTTTAAGCCTAACGGAAAAACTACAGAGGATATCAAAGATGCTATCACTAGTACGAGGAGAATAGATTGAATACGTTGGATCATGTTCCTGTTTTTCTGCAAAAAAAGAAAGAATAGCCGATATAACCAACAGTTTTATAGAAAGACCTTCGCTTGGTCTAAATTAATAAGACATAATACTTTCTTTTATAGGAAGATTCACTTTAGTTTTAATAAATCAATCAAAATTGAGTGGATATGGATAAGGATCAATTTGCTACTTTTAGAAAAATAGCTGATGTAGGATTGGTAGAAACCATTAGAGAAATATTGGAGCAAGAAGGAGTTGAAGTTATTCTTGAAAAAGAAAGACCTTTACTGGACGCTACTTACCTTGGGGGATTAGAAATCCAGCACAAGGTAGAAATTAAAATCAAGCAATCAAATTTTGAAAGAGCAAATGAACTACTAGAGAAAATAGCAAGCGAACAGCTTGAAGAGGTAGATCCAAATCACTATTTATTCAAATTTAATGACAATGAATTGTATGATATTCTCCTAAAGCCTGACGAATGGAGTCCATTTGATTTTAAACTAGCTCAAAAAATATTGAATGATAGAGGTATCAAGATAGATAATCAAACGATTCAAGGTATGAAAGAGGATAGGCTTTATGAATTGGCAAAACCAACTTCAGTAAGCTATTTTTGGATAGCAGTTACTTATTTAATTGCTTTTGCAGGTGGATTTTTAGGAATTTTCGCTGGGTGGTATTTATGGCAATTCAAAAAAACACTACCTAATGGAGATCGGATATTTGCCTATAGCGATGAAAACCGCAAACATGGTCAAATCGTGTTTTTTATGGCTTTAATTCTTTTTCCACTCTATTTGATACTTTCACTCAGGTTTGAAATGATAGGTGTTTAATCTTAGATAAATTACTTAGAGGCCTTTTTTTAAATAAACCAGACTCATTTAAAGTTTGTTGGATAGATATTCATCAGTTGGGTAAATGTCTTTTATTATTACTTTTTTATGTGCAGCAATTAGAAATTCACTTAACCCAATATGGTTTTTGTTATGAAGATTCCAATCATAGGTCTAGCCTAACTGAGTCCAAGGATATTTATCTGATAGATCACGTTGACAGTATCTATTCTATTTTTATTCATCCATTCAATATAAACTGTATCAGTTTTATCTGAAAAGTGTAAACTGCATCGGTTATTATCCCGAATGATGCATTAGACTTTTAAGAGAAAATCATAAATGGCTGCTAGATAGCTAAATTCTGATTTGCAACACAGACATAGTCTCCATTATGATGAGTAGGAAATTAGGATTTAGGTGGCTAGATGACTGTTAGTTATGGTTTGCATCAAATTTCTATTGCATCATTCGGGTTTATTGATTCCATTATCAGCGCATGACCTAAAGAGATCTTCTGGCCTTACTAGCATCTCAACAAATTAACTGTATTCAGCAAAAGGGGGGCAAGCCCAGTAGTTGTTTGAGTCTGTTATTATGATATTTAGATTTTACATTCTTCATCCTATTTTGAAGTTCAGGAGCGGTAGTGACCCAAATCTCATAACTATCTGTGTTGTAACAACTAGAATCTATATAAGGTTTATAGAAACTAACATTTCGTTTCCATGTCACTACTGTTAAGTATTTTTCTCCGTTTATTTTCTGCCAAACAAGGTTTAAGTTTGATTCATTGATAAATAAGTTGATCAGATATTTTCTTTTCAGAAGAAACCATTGAATCTTCAATAGCAGCTTGATAATGTTTGGCTGTTTTTTTTTGAATAGAAAAAGTTCATAGACTGACACCCAGTTAGAAGAAACCCTAATAGTAAACTAACAACAAATTTTGAATGCTTCAATGAACCAACCCCGACCCAAGGGTACGGGGTATCTATGGGCAATAATTTAATGATCGACTCAAGAGTCGGGGAATTAATATCCCTTAGGGATTAAATTTTAAGATAGTTAGACTAAACAACCGAGAAGGGTTACTGGTTCTTCAATATGTCTTTTATTATTTTGAAATGATGATTGGTATGAATTATTAAGAATTTCTTAGATCTTTCTAAATTCAACATTCCAAAATAAGGATGTTTGAAATGACTATTTAACGGTAGTGTAGAAAGCTCAGGAATAATGGCCCGTACTTTATTTATTTGATTCAATAAATCTTCCTCGGTTATCTGATCAGAAGGCGAAACGGCTTTTGGCGCTTTGCCAACTCCTCTGGGGAAACCACCAGTTAAAAAAACATAAGATCTTTTAATATTAAAGGAATGCTTGTATTCAGAAGAATCTGAAACGATTAAAGCTTTACAAATCCCGTTGATGACTTTTAATGAATGACTTAAATGCCAATCTATCCCTTTTTTAGAAACAACTGGGTTAGATTTTTGAGCATGAGGGATCAGTCCAGTGATTTTTTGTAGCTCTTCAGATAAAAACAAAGGCATATTGCTAGTTAATGAATCTTGCCATCATTCACTAATTTTTTTCTGAAAGCATTTTAAGGCCTATTTTCTGCAATTAAGCAAGCTATTGGAATTTAATAGATTTTCATTTATGAAATAACAATTGACAAATATGAATGAGAATATTGCAGTTATATAACCTCTGTTTTTACAATGAGTTAGAATATCTACTTTGCTTTTAATAACTCGAGACATAGTAATTATATGAAGCGTATCAAAGCGTTAATTAGTTACTGATTTCAGTTTTAACGTTTAATCAAATGTAACTATGAAAAAAAGTAAATTATCTCTAAAGTCATTGAAAGTTCAAAGTTTTGTGACAGATATGAATGATGAAAATGTGAACACGGTAAAAGGTGGTATGGGTACTATTGGATCAATCATTCTTTGTGCTCAATCTAGAAACGGTAACTGTAACAGAACAGATGCAATAGATTGTAATGGTCGTACAAGAACTTGCTAATAATTATTTAGCTAGATTCTTAAAGGGGGTTGATCTAATTGGATCAACTCTTTTTTTGTGAATATTCTGTTAATATTATTTCCCTTGGGGCTTATACTTACTATCATTCAGTATTTTTTGAACATTTGTTTCTTTCATTAACTGTTGCAAAGAAACATCGGGGTTTCTTTTCATATAGGCATTTACAATTTGCCATCCTAACCAACGCCCTATTCTCCCAGGACACTGGTCTCCAATCTCATAAACATTAGGTCTTTCACTGATGTATTTATTCTTTTTGAAATGATCTGTTTCAAATAACAATTGCCTATCAATAAAATGTGCCCAGATTATATCTTCATTTTCTCCTATCTTTAATAATTCTTCCTCACTATAACCTACTATCCATCCATCATTTTTACAGGGCATCATTTTTTTTGTGAAATAGTAAGATTTCCCATAATTAATCATATCAGCTATGAGCGTGTTGTCTTTTCTGTCATAATCGGCATAATTCTCTGAGACAAAGCTGAAAATAAGTGGTATGATAGATTCTTTTTCATACCTTTTTAAGATGTACTGCGGCGTATTGATAGGCCTAAAAGTAGCACCTTCACCAATAAAATAGTCTAGCCCTATAATTAATAATGAATCAGAGACATATAAGTCATTATATAAACCGGTTATGGTTGTTTTTACTAAAGGAGTTTTGGATTTAGGATAGTAATATTTGAGCCAAGCATAGGCGGTCGATAATTCATCAGTTAACCCTTCAAGGTTACCAAATGCCTCAATTGTTTCTTGATAAACAGTATCAATGGAAGGATTATTGGCTATTCCCAAAAGTTTATTAGCAATGATATCCATGCTTGGGTATTCATTTCCATCTAAAAAATATTTAGCGAAAAGAGGATTTTCGAAAAGTATTTTTCTAGTATCCTCAACATTTCGGCTGTTGAAAAGATCTTCCTCAAGTCTTACATAGTTGATAGTTTCTTTTTGAGTATCTGCAGGTAATTCAACACAAGATTGTATGTTTTCTCCGCAACCTGACAAAAGCCAAGCGATTAGGAAACAAATGCACAATAAAATGTTCTTTTGATAATTATTTGCCATAAACACACACTTTTTACTCACTTACTTTTTATATGCTGTATTGAACAGCTAATTTAGCTGATAACGTAAAATTACAATCAAATTATACTTTTGAAACAGTTGTAACAAGAATCATTATTAAAAATTGATGATTATTAATGTTTTTTGACAACTTAATAAAATTGTTGACAATGAAAAAAATATTGGCTTTCACTTTCTTAGTTTTTTTAGCAGCCTCATTAAGTGTTAAAGGACAAATTAAACTTGGATTGAAGTTTTCACCTATCTTGGTAGATAACAGGTCTTTTGATGATGAAGAAGACTTAGTAACTACTTCAACAGAAAATAGTACGTTGGGGATATCTCTAGGGTTAGTAGTGGATAAAGAAATTACAGATTCATACAGTTTTAGTACTGGGTTAATCTATACTCCAAAGAGATTAAAGATTAGAAGAATAGATTCGAGTATAGCAATGCCTACTGTTGTAGATGAGGAATACAGAACTCAATACATACAGATACCTCTTACCTTTAAGTTATACACCAATGAAGTTAGCCCTGGTATTAAAGTTTATTTTCAAGTTGGTGTCGAGTTAGAAGCGCTGGTTTTCGATGAAGCACTAGAGGGAAGTAGTACTTTGGTATCTGACTTTAGTTTCTTTGACACAGCTGTAGTATTAGGGGCGGGTGTTGAATACAAATTAGGTGCAAGTAACATCCTATTTGGAGGACTTTCTTATCACAGAGGGTTGCTAGACATAACTAAGGATAACTTTGCGATAAGGAATACCACAGTATCTTTAGATTTAGGAATTAAATTTTAGAAGAAAAAAGTCCTGATAATAAATCAGGACTTTTTAATTAGATTTCTATTAACTCTCCAGTGGAATTGTGAAAATGAAACTCCGTAAGAGCAAGAGAACTATCCTCTATAATATCCACCCATTTAAAATAAGTGAAGAACCAATTAGTTCTTTTAGAGATTACTCCTTTTGTAAAATATGAATGTAAATAAGGGTGAACTGCAACAGTGAGTTTTTTCTCATTTTGCTTAGTAAAGAAATGTTTCACATATTCCTCTATTACATCAGCCACTTGAATAGAAGCAGAAATTTTTCCTGTTCCATTACAAGATGGGCAAACTTCTTTTGTCATGATGTTTAGCTCAGGCCTTACTCTTTGCCTGGTGATTTGCATCAAACCGAATTTAGATAATGGAAGAATAGTAAACTTTGACCTATCGTCCTTCATCTCATCTTTCATTTTATCGAAGAGCTGCCTTTTATTTTCGGTCCTCCTCATGTCGATAAAATCGATTACGATGATACCGCCCATGTCTCTTAACCTTAATTGTCTTGCTATTTCTCTAGCGGCATCTAGGTTAACTTTTAAAGCGGTTGCTTCTTGATTGTCTTCAGCGTTCGATTTATTGCCACTGTTGACATCAATTACATGTAGAGCTTCAGTATGTTCTATAATTAAATATCCTCCACCAGAAACACTTACTGATTGACCAAAAAGCGTTTTTAATTGCTTTTCGATTCCATAGTGCTCAAAAATCTTTGAACGTGAAGCATGCTGTTTTAGGATTTTCCCCTTTTCTGGGGCAATGTTTTGGATGTAATCTCTTATTTCCCCATGTATTGTTTTATCGTCTACAACAATACTGTCGAATGATTCATTAAGTACATCTCTTAATATAGAACTCGCTCGGTTCATTTCGCCAATCACCTTATCTCTAGGCTTGGCCTTTTTAAGTTCTTTAATACCTTCGTCCCATATATCAACGAGGTTTCTTAAATCCTTGTCAAGTTCTTTAACATCCTTATTTGAAGCAACTGTACGGATGATCACCCCAAAATTATCGGGTTTGATTGAACTTACTAGTCTATGAAGTCTTTTTCTCTCATTGCCGTCAGTTATCTTCTTAGAAACACTGACTACATTTGAAAACGGCACAAGTACTAAATACCTGCCCGCAATAGACAACTCACATGAAAGACGTGGCCCTTTAGTCGAAATAGGCTCTTTGACAACCTGTACCAGTATTTTCTGGCCTTTGGTCAATACCTGATTTATCTTTCCAAGCTTATTAATATCTTGCTCGTTTTTAAACTTACCGAGCTTGGAACTGATATTTTTCCGATTAAGTACAAACTTAGTAAACTTGTTAAGTGACTGTACCTGAGGGCCTAGATCCAAGTAATGAAGGAATGCATCTTTTTCATAGCCAATGTCTATGAAAGCTGCATTCAATCCTGGAACTACCTTTCTTACATTACCAAGGTATATATCACCAACATTGAATTTGGCATCATCTTTTTCTTGATGAAACTCAACAAGTTGTTTGTTCTTTAAAAGGGCAATTCGGCTTCCATTTTGAGTTGAGTTTATGATTAATTCATTACTCAATATCTAAAATGGTTTAATACCAAATTATAAAAAGTTCAGACTACTTCTTCTTGTGTCTGTTTTTTCTTAATCTTTTTTTCCTTTTGTGTGTTGCAATCTTATGTCTTTTTCTTTTCTTACCGCAAGGCATAATTCTAATGTTTTAATTTATAAAACTAATTTATTTCTTTCTGGTAATCTTGTGCAATTTGCACAAGTACCGGAACATTACTTTCTTCTATGATTCTGTCAAACTGTTTTTTGGCTTTGTCTACTTCTCCTATTTCAGCTTGGCTTATGCCAAGATACAGCACCGAATTCCAGTCGTCAGGTGCTATTGATAGAATTTGTTCAAACCTACTTATTGCTCTTTCCAGTTGACCAGATTGAATAGCAAGAATCCCTAATTTAAACATTGCTTCAATGTTTTGAGGATTCTCATCTAATACACCTCTGATCATAAGAATACCTTTCATAGGGTTTTGTGTGGAGACATAAGTCATACCTACTTTAACCCTTAGTGATTCATCTTGAGTGCTATTAACAATAGGCTCAAGATAATCCCTCACTTTCTGGCCCAAGGCAGTAGCTTTCGCTTGATCTGTTGTCAATTCAAAAATATCATAGGTCAACAAACCTGCTCTTAAACGTCCAAATTCTTCAGAATCAATTTCAAAGATCTTTTGTGCATACTTATATGCACTATCCAGCTGATTAAAGCTGATATACATTTTACTCAAAGAGTCCGCAAAATTAACTATTTTTTTTGGATTTCCCTCAGTATTAATTTTTTCTTGCAACGAAGCTACAATTTTTGCAGTTTCCTCACTGATTTCTATCGCATGGCCACCACCCGAAAGTGAGTCTGGCTCAGCAAGTTGCTGAGCATTTGTGACTACGTCATTTTCAACTACCACCCTTGGTAATTGGAATAAGCCCAGAATCATCAGAATCGAAGCAATAGAAAGCAGTAATTGAAGCTTCATAGAAAAAGTTATTTGATCTTCTTACTATCTTTAATCTTCTCTATAAAGACTTTAGATGGTTTGAAACTTGGGATATAATGTTCGTCAATTACGATTGCAGTATTTTTAGAAATGTTACGGGCAATTTTCTTGGCTCGTTTTTTATTCACAAAACTACCGAACCCTCTAACGTAAATGTTTTCTCCTTCCGCCATTGAATTCTTAACAACAGTAAAAAATGCTTCTACTGTTATCTGTACATCCGTCTTATCTATTCCAGTCTTTTCGGATATTTCGTTTATTACTTCTGCTTTAGTCACAATTTTGTGGGTTTACTAGGTGAGGCACCTATTTAATTAGCGCACAAATTTAATTTAGCTGCACTGAAATAAAAAAATCATGGTACAATTAAATTAGTTTTGACACCATGAATCATCACTTTTCTGACATATTGGTCTCTTGGTATATAAAAAACAAGAGAAATTTACCTTGGAGAGAGACAAAAGATCCTTATAAAATATGGCTATCTGAAATTATTTTACAACAAACTAGGGTGGTTCAAGGTCTTCCTTACTATTTAAACTTCGTAAAAACATTCCCAACTGTGGAGGATTTAGCTTCCGCAGAAGAACAACAAGTGTTAAGATTATGGCAAGGTTTGGGGTATTATTCAAGAGCAAGAAATTTACATGCCTGTGCCAAAATGATAGTTTCTAGTCATAATGGGAAATTTCCAAAATCAGCTGCCGAACTAAAAAAATTAAAAGGGATAGGGGATTACACTTCTGCAGCTATTGCTTCATTTTGTTTTAAAGAAGTTTCACCCGTTTTAGATGGGAATGTCTTCAGGGTAATTGCTAGATATTTTGGGATTCAGGCGGATATCGCGGATGCTAAAAGTAAAAAAGAATTTTATCAAGTATTAAATCAAGTTATTGATCCCGAGAGACCTGATTTATTTAATCAAGCAATTATGGAGTTCGGTGCCTTGCATTGTACCCCAGCTAATCCTGCATGCATGTATTGTGACTTGCAGAGTACGTGTTTTTCTTTTGAAAACAAGACACAAAGTAGACTTCCTGTTAAGTCTAAAAAGATTAAAGTAAAAGAAAAACATTTCCAATACCTGATTTTCACTCTTGGAGAGAAAGTATTTATGAAAAAAAGAGGAGACAAAGGTATATGGGCTGGATTGTATGATTTCTTTCTTTTAGAAAGTAAAGAATTCAAAATAGAGGAGCAGTTTGACAAATCTCAACTTGAGAAATTGACACTCATAGAAGAATCGAAAGTATTTAAACACGTATTGACACACCAGGTAATTTGGGCAAAGTTTTTTGTGATTAATTTACCTTCATTGGAGGGATATGAATTTTTTTTAAAACAACTTTGTGCCTTCGACCGTCATGAATTGATTGATTTACCTAAACCAAAATTGATAGACAATTATTTAAAAGAATATTTTCTAACATAGCTTTTTATAAGTATCATTGATTATCAAGTTGTAAATAGTTAAATTCATACATTATAAACTATATATGATTTGAATGTGATACTCTTTACTAGCAGTTTAGGCTGACGGAATGATTTTTAGAGGAATTTAAACACATAAACAGATGGCAGGAGTAAATAAAGTAATATTAGTTGGGAATTTAGGAAAAGACCCAGAAATCAGACATATGGAGAACGGGAGGGCAGTGACTAACTTTCCTATAGCAACTAGTGAGACTTATAAGACAAAAGATGGTGAGAGGGTTACTAAAACGGAATGGCATAATGTAGTGTTATGGACTCCCTTGGCTGAGGTTGCAGAAAAATACTTAGCAAAAGGCAGGCAGGTATATATAGAAGGAAAATTGACGACTCGTACTTGGGACGATAAAGACGGAAATAAAAGATATACTACTGAAGTAGTAGGTAGAGAGATGACTCTTTTAGGTGGAAAACCAGAGGATGGAAATAATAATTATGGAAACCAATCTTCTTCTTATAATACAGAAACACCTACAACATCAGTGCCCGCAGAAAATAAAAACACTCCAGCCCCACCAAGTGCCGTTGAAACAGAAATTGACGATTTACCGTTTTAAATTTTATTATAATCAATAATTATTGGAAGCAAGCATAGACGATCCCCTTCCCACGGTTTTACTAGACGCACTAGTAAACCTTGACCTTTCCTTTTTTGTAGTCAATGGAATGATCATTATAGCACTATTGATTCTTTCTGGGTTAGTGTCAGGATCTGAGGTGGCGTATTTTTCTTTGAGTCAGGAAGATTTAGATAGTTGCAATGAATCTAAATTGGCCAAAGAGAAACGAATTGTGCCACTAGTTTCAAATCCTCAGAGGTTACTTGCTACTATTCTAATATTGAATAATTTAATCAATATTTCCATAGTTACTATTACCACTTATGCTACTTGGGAATTTATTGGGAACAAAAATACAGAAGATTACCTTTGGGTGATTACCCTACCGGTTACAACAGCTATCATTCTGTTTGGAGAAATAGTACCAAAAGTATATGCTAATCATAATAGAAAAGGATTTGCTGGTTTAATGTCAGGCTTTTTGACATTCTTCAATTCTTTTTTTAAGCCAATTTCTTGGGTACTTTTAACCATGAGTAACATCATTGAAAAAAGAGTTGCAAGGAAGGGGTATAATGTAAGTGTAGATGATTTAAACCATGTACTTGACTTAACCCCCGAGCAAGAAACCACACCTAATCAAAAGGATATTTTGAAAGGGATTGTGAATTTCAGTACACTTTCTGTTAAACAAGTGATGAAGTCCAGAATGGATATTACTGCTTTTGATACGGAAATGGATTTTCATGAATTGATGGATCAAATCAACAAAAATAGTTATTCACGTGTTCCTGTATTCAATGAAACTATTGATAAAATAGAAGGGATCTTGTATGCAAAAGATTTGCTGCCTCATGTTGAGAAAGATGAAGATTACAGTTGGCAGTCTTTGCTGAGACCTGGTTTTTTCGTTCCTGAGAGCAAAAAGATAGATGGTCTTTTTAGGGATTTTCAAGAAAAGAGAGTGCATATGGCTATTGTAGTAGATGAATATGGAGGAACATCAGGTTTAGTGACCTTGGAAGATATTATTGAAGAGATTGTTGGAGAGATCAACGATGAGTTTGATGAAGTTCATAATGAAGGATACAATAAGTTAGACGATAATACTTTTATATTTGAAGGAAAAACTTCCTTGAATGATTTCTGTAAAGCCATTGAAGTAGATGTTTCTATTTTTGAGCGTGTGAAAGGTGAAAGTGAGTCATTAGGAGGACTACTACTTGAATTAAACAATAAATTACCTCATTCTGGGGAGGTAATAAATTTCAAGCATTATACGTTTACGGCTGTGGCCGTAGACCAAAGGAGGATTAAAAGAGTAAGGGTATATATTAATCCAAATCAAAATTTAGATGAAAAAAAGTAACTGGTTATGGATAGGGCTTGCCTTGTTCTTTTCTGCTTGTAGTACAGAGACCTATCTTCCCAAACCTAGAGGATATAACAGAATTGATTTACCTGAAAGAGAGTTTCAAATCCTCCCTGATTCATTTCCCTATTCTTTTGAATTTAGTAAGCATGCTTTATTGCTAAAAGATTCATCATGGATTAGCGAAAAATTCTGGATAGATCTGTACTACCCATATTTTGATGCAAGTGTGGAAGTGAGTTACAAGCCAATATTAAATAACCAGAAATTGACAGAAGAATTTGTATCTACTTCTTATAAATTAACAGCACAGCATAATGTGAAAGCTTACGCTATAGAAGAAGCTATTATTCCTTTACCCAATGGCAGTATCGCTTCATTTACTGAATTGGAAGGAGAAGTGCCCAGCCAATTAAGTTTTCATGTGACAGATTCTGCAAATCACTTTTTGAGGGGGGCATTGTACTTTAAAACAGCTACTAAGAATGATTCTTTAGCCCCTTCGATTAAGTTTATTAAAGAAGACGTTCTTCATATGCTCAATACACTCAAATGGGAGTAACTGATTGATTGAGTAAATGCCCAGTTATTTTGATGGACATATAGAATACCTCAAAGGGATTGGCCCACAGAAGGCGGCTCTTATTAATAAAGAGTTGGACATTTTTACTTATGGAGACCTGATCCAACATTATCCATTTAGGTATGAAGATAGAACTAAATTTTACTCAATTTCAGCGCTAAATGATTCTTTTGAGAATATTCAAATAAAAGGAGTGATCACTAGATTTGAGATGGTCAATATGGGTAAAAAATCCCGTTTGGTAGGCCATTTTAAAGATGAAAGTGGAGCTATAGAACTAGTTTGGTTTCAAGGGATCAATTGGGTGAAAAGTAAAATACGCCCAGGCGTTCCCTATGTAGTATTTGGCAAACCAGCTAAATATGGAAGTAAAATGAGTATTGCTCACCCTGAAATAGAACCGTTGACTAGTTCAAATGAATCAGGAGGTTTTTTATCACCTGTGTACCATACCAGCGAAAGATTAAGAAAAAAATATATTGATAGCCGTTTCTTTGGTAAGGCAATGCGAATGCTTTTTGTGAAGGCTATTGACCACATAGAAGAAACATTGCCTCTTAGTATATTGCAACACCATAGACTAATGAGTAAAAAACAGGCAATGGTTTCTATTCATTTTCCAAAAGATCAAAAAATACTTCAAGTAGCTAAATTTAGGCTGAAATTTGAAGAACTGTTCTTTGTCCAATTGAGGCTCCTGAAGTTGAAAATTGCAAGAACTGATAAGTTTAAAGGGATGATTTTTGATCAAAGCCAATTGGTCACTAAGTTTTATGAAGATTTTATTCCATTTGAATTGACCAATGCTCAAAAAAGGGTTGTAAAAGAGGTGTACAGAGACTTGAGAAGTGGGGCTCAAATGAATCGGCTTATTCAAGGTGATGTTGGAAGTGGAAAAACCATGGTTGCTTTTATATGCGGGCTTTTGGCTATCGGCGGGGGAACGCAGGTTGCATTAATGGCTCCTACTGAAATATTAGCTGAACAGCATTTTAATGGCTTAAAAGTGTTTTGTGACCAACTTGGGCTTTCGATTAAAAGATTAACGGGTTCGTCTAAAAAGAGTGAGAGGAACATGATTCATGAAGCATTGGAAGATGGGACATTAGATCTACTAGTAGGCACACATGCTTTGCTGGAAGAAAAAGTAAAATTCAAAAATTTAGGAATGGCCATTATTGATGAGCAACACCGTTTTGGTGTTGCTCAAAGAGCAAAATTATGGCAAAAGAATGAAAACTTCTACCCTCACATTCTAGTGATGACTGCCACTCCTATTCCCAGAACTTTGGCCATGACCCTTTACGGAGACCTCGACGTCTCGGTAATAGATGAGCTTCCTGCTGGTAGAAAACCTGTTAAAACAGTTCATTATTATGATACAAACCGCTTGAAGGTATTTGGGTTTATGAAAGAGCAACTCAATGCAGGAAGACAAGTCTATGTGGTTTATCCTCTAATTGAAGAGTCTGAAAAATTAGCATATAAGGATTTGATGGATGGATACGAAAGCATTTCAAGGCATCAACATTTTCAAAATACGCCAATAAGTATTCTACATGGCAAAATGAAACCAAAGGATAAGGATTATGAAATGAATCGGTTTGTAAAAGGAGAGACTAGGATCATGGTTGCTACTACAGTCATTGAGGTAGGTGTAAATGTCCCTAATGCATCCGTGATGGTCATAGAGAATTCTGAAAAGTTTGGACTGTCCCAGCTTCACCAACTCAGAGGAAGGGTAGGTAGAGGTGCAGATCAGTCTTATTGTATTTTAATGACCGATTATAAATTGAGTAAAGATGCGCGTACTCGGGTAGACACCATGGTTAAAACAACTGATGGATTTGAAATCGCAGAAAAAGATTTAGAGATTAGAGGACCGGGCGATCTTTCAGGAACGCAACAGAGTGGAATTACAGACTTATTGGTATCAGATCTAGCAAAAGACGGCCCTATCCTACAAATGGCAAGGGAAACAGCAAAAAAACTATTGGAGAATGATCCAAATCTTGAGCAACAAGAAAATGAACCGATTAAAAAACAGATTTCAAGAAGTAAAAAATCTGAAATGAATTGGGGTAGAATTTCTTAAAGCCACCTTATTATATCCTGAAATCGACTCATAATTTCTGCCATTTTTTGACTCTTAATCAGTTTCTTTTCTAGTTCACAAATTTTTTCCCGAGCAACTCAGTATAGATGCCCTATCCTGGAGCTAAACATCGACCTTTTAGAATTTAGACAAAACATTAAAGATTCTAGACCTTAGACAAAAGACTTCAGGACATACAAGATATTAGAAAATTAGGTTTGAGTTCCAGTTTGAGTTTGAGTAGGGAGAAAAATAATTCTTTACGCTACCTCAAACTCTACCTGTTGCTTTATAAAAAATAATCAAGTATGAATTCATTTGATCAACAGAATTTAATTAAAGAACGGTCAACCTATTTCTGGGGCAGAAATAATTCAGGAATGTACATTTATCTATAGTCTAGAATCTTTTCTCTATAATCTTTCTTCTAGTATCTATCATCCTTAAACCCCTTGTTATATGATACATCAGTATCGTTTTCCTAAGTAGCTGTGGTTTCTTCATTTGCAGTTTCACTTCTCCTAAAACTTGCTCTGTTGAAATTTACTTCTCCTTTCATTACATTCCTTAAGAAGCGCTCCACAGGGAACACAACCAAAGCCGTACCTACATCTATAAGGAAATCAACAACTGGTGTACTTTTTACATTTAGGTAAGCGGCAAGTGCAGATTGTAGAAATTCAATAATCAATACAAGAGTAAGAATGGTTAAAGCACTTTTTAAGAGACCTATCTTTCTATTAGTTTGGTTCAATTTAGAAGAAAGAAGAACTAAAGACCCAAAGAGCAGGGCTTGCAAGGCATAAAACCAAGGGGTTTGCCAATAGGGAGTATTGACCCTAAAAGTAATGGGGGTGGCTTCTTCTATGTGACCAAAACTATCTCTAGATTTAACATAAAGCGTATATTTACCAGGTTGAAGAAAACTAAAATCAATTTTGCTGTTTTTGCTCCATTCAGACCATTTTTTATTCATACCTTCCAGTTTGTAGATATATTCAGTGTTTAATAGACCAAGATAATCTGGTTTAGACATTTCAAAGGATAGAAATGTATTGTCATGATTAATCACTAAATTATTATCACTTTGTAATACACCATTGATCGCCTTGATTTTTTTAAGAAACAATGGATGCAAGGCGCTGTCTATTCCTTCAGCGGTGTGATCAAAAGCTAACAACTGGTTTTTACCCGTGATCAGCCAGTATTTGTCAATTACCTGATCAAAAGTAATTTTTCTTAAACTTGGAAATAAACTAAAATATGGATGAATCACCATGCTGCCAATTTCTGAGATTTCGAACCACGCTTTCCCATTATAGATCCAAAGAAAATTATGAGAGTCTTTGAAGTAGTTAATAGGCTTTCCTACTTTATTGTTCCATTTCTCATAAGGACGAAGTTTATCAATACTTTTATCTAAATAATAATAGCCTTGTGTATTGATGAAAAAGGTAGTGTCTTTTATATCAGTCATTAATATATGATCAAATCTGTGGTTATCAATTTGGTACTCTTTATTGACGATAATTTCTTCATTTATTTCTACCTGAAAGATTTCTGAAGAACCAGCTAACCAAATTAATCCTTTACTATCTTGGTAGATATCTTTGATGATATCATTGGGATCAAATACAAATTCTTCAATCCATATATCTTTTTCTAATTTAAAAAGTTTAATCCTCTGATCATAAGTGAGAACCAAAAGTTGGTTAGTCCCAGTTAATTGGATAGCGTCATCAATAGGTTCATCAATTACTAAATGAGCTGAATCTGCATTAATTTCAAATAATCCCGCTGTACTGATTCCTAGTAATTTATTTTTGAATACAATTAACTCCTTACATTTTCCTTCAGAGCCTTGAACTTTGCTATACCGATGAGTGATCCCTTTTAATGTTTTTTTCGTTTTTCTAATGTAAATTTTATCTTTTTGTAGTTTCCCACTTACCTTATCTGTCACTTGTTCATTTTCATCTCCTGAAAGTAAATTATCTACTTTGCTAATAATTTTCTTTAGAAATCCAGGCTTCTGATTTTCCTTTTTTGTACCTGTCTTTTGATTCGGATCTTCCAGTTCCTTTAATTTCCCTTTTTTCTTTTTAAAAAGACGATTAAAGACACCTTTCTTTTTTTTCTTTTTCTTCTTATTTATTCCTTCAGATGTATCTCTACTTGCTTTTTTAGCGCTTTCCTGCTTTTTTTTGGAAATCCTTTTACGGGAATTGCCTTTTTTAACATCACGTTTTACTGAAGTTGTAGGTCTTGTAACATTCCTAACCTCATAATATACCTTATTGGTATAGGATGTGTCTTGATCAAAATAGTAAATACCAGCACTGCTGGTTAGCCAAAGACGATCTTTAATGCGCTGTACAGAAAGTAAATTTCCTGATAACCCAGGTAAATGCGAATAACTTCTAGCTGGAAAAGAAGCTAGTACCCTAGACATGCCATGCTCATGACTAATCCATACCCCTCCTTCTTTATCACTATGAATAGCAAAGATTTCATTATCCGCAAGCCCTTTAGAATGATCTAATACCTCTATCTCAAGCGCATTTAAATCAATAAAAGCACAACCTTTGTCTAAAGTAGAAGCGGCAATCAATTTTTCATTTACCCATTGAATATCAGTAATGGATAATTCTAGAAGATCAAGCTTTTCATTTACTACTAATGGAGTTGCTGTATTTTCTTCAAACTGATATAGCATCCCATCAAAATCAAGGAGTAACCAAGCTTTTTTGTTTTTGTACGGTTCTGCACGAGCAATGTTGAAATCAATTCCTCCAAGTTGCGCCTTTTTTAATTCAGTGCCTATGATTTGAAATGTTCCGTCTGTAGTATTGACGTACATATTTTCATCTAGTACAAAGAGATTTAGAAACTTATCTTTAATCGTTTTAAGAATCTTGTTTTCATCAATGCTATATATGTAAAGTGATTTCTCACTTAAAAAATAAACCCTATCCTTTAAAGATTTCGTTTGAAAAAATAATTCAGGAATGCTGTCTGATTGATATATAGGAACATATTCTATTTGAAAATTAATCCAGTCTAATTTACCAAACCCATTAATGCAGCCAACATATAATTTATTTATCTCATCATTAGTGACAGAAATAGCTGCAGTAGGGGTCTTGTAATAATCCCACACAGACCCATCATATTGAAATACACCTTGATTATGGGCTACGCTTATTAAACCATTATTATCAGAGATGATTTCAAAATTTACCCCATCAGTATGGCCATTTTCACGGTAGTGGTCATCAATAATGAAACTCCCTTTTTGTGCATAAATATTAATGGATAATACACTGAGTAAAACTATGTAGAAAGGTAGTATGAATAGGGGTTTTTTCATGCGGCTAGATTTGAGAAATGAAATCTCGAGCTATTAGGTTTTTGGCTTTTCCTAATAATTATAATTTTCAAATGTAGCCAAAATACTTAATAGATTGCTAAAATTGGTAAAACTTAACACCACTATAGCTTGGATAAAACCAGTCAATCTATGGAATTGTTTAATTAATAGGATGAAACTTCAGTAAAAAAAGATTTATGTTCCATAAATTGAAGATTTTTATTGAAAAAGATGAACCAACCCCGACCCAAGGGTACGGGGTATCTATGGGCAATAATTTAATGATCGACTCAGGAGCCGGGGAATTAATATCCCTTAGGGGTTAAAAATAGATCCGCTGAAATTTTATATGTTTTACTTTGTAGAAAATATTGAGAATGGGGAAACCGATATTATTTAATACTGGTAATTATCAGTATTTAGCTGAAAGAGTGGTGGCTGTTGGCCAGTTTGAGCAAGGCGTAGTTCAAGTAAAGGAATTTTCCGACGGGGAAAGGTACCAACGAATAGTTTCAGATATTGAAGGAGAAGACGTGGTGGTGATCGGAGGGACTATTAGTGATAGTGATACTTTAGAGTTGTATGATTTAGCTTCAGCATTGGTGAGTTATGGTTGCAATTCCATTAAACTGGTTGTCCCATATTATGGATACTCTACTATGGAGCGAGCAGTAGAACCACAGGAGATAGTAACAGCAAAAACACGTGCGCGACTATTGTCTTCTATCCCCAGAAGTGTAAGGGGAAATAGAATTTATTTATTTGATTTGCATACAGAAGGGATTCCCCATTATTTTGAAAATGAGCTTCATCCCGTACATATATATTGCAAAAAGATTGTAATAGATGCGGCTAGAGAATTTGGCGGAGATCATTTCATTTTAGCAAGTACTGATGCGGGGCGTGCAAAATGGGTAGAGTCTTTGGCAAATGACATGGGGGTCAATGCTGCATTTGTCCTTAAAAGAAGAACACAAGGAGATGAAACAGAAATAACGGCAATTAATGCAGACGTAATAGATAAGAATGTGGTCATTTATGATGACATGATCAGGTCTGGAGGAAGTATCATACATGCTGCAGAAGCCTATAAAAATGCAGGAGCTAATAAAATATTCGTGATTACAACTCATGGTCTTTTTATAAATAAGGGATTGGATAAAATGCGAAATAGTGGCTTAATTGAAAAAGTCATATGTGCGGACACACACCCAAATTGTCTTTTAGGTGATAATGGTTTCTTGGAAGTAAGAAGTGTGGCAAGTCTAATCGTAGATCACATTTGATGATTAAAACTAAATAGAGTTTACTATATAGCTAACTTTCTAATTAGGGATTAGTAATGCGAAATTAGGAACACAAACCAAGGTGTATTGTATATTATGGGTAGCTTCTAAATAATAGGCCTTTGATTCCATTTGAAGTGTTTACTAGTGTGTTAGTTACAGGAGATAAAGGGGATCAAAAATCAAAATTTAAGGCAGAAACCTTTTGATTTTAAAGTGAGCACTAAAGTAAATTGACCTCCGATGATGTTTTGCTGTTTAAAGTAGACATTTTCACGAATTATTTACGATGACTATTTTACATTCTCAACTCGCCTTAATCTGTGTCCTCACAGATTATTTTAGTCAAGGGATTTCACTTTTACAAAACCAATCCTAATAATATCAAGTGTTCAATGAAATAAAAATATTAGTGATCATAGATTATTTAACAATTTTTAAGACATACTTGCATCTTTCATTTAAACAAGGTTTTAATAAGAGTAAATCTTAATATATTTTTGTTAATCGTTAAAATCCAGAAGAAATAAGATCAAATGGAAGTAGGTCAAGGAATAAACCCAGAACTGATGCAAGAACACCAACGTAAGATTGGTGAAGTGATCAAAGAAGTAGGTAAAGTAGTAATAGGACAAGAGCACATGGTTAACAGGTTGCTGATTGGTCTGTTTACGCAAGGGCATGTTTTGTTAGAGGGGGTGCCCGGCCTAGCAAAGACTTTGACCGTAAATACCTTGGCAGAAGTACTTCGTTTGGATTTTAGGAGGATTCAGTTTACCCCAGATTTGTTGCCTGCAGATTTAATAGGCACCATGATTTATAATCAGCAGAAAGGTGATTTTGAAGTAAAAAAGGGACCTATCTTTGCTAATTTGATATTAGCTGATGAAGTCAACAGATCTCCTGCTAAAGTACAGTCTGCGCTTTTAGAATCTATGCAAGAAAAGCAGGTGACCATAGGTGAAACTACTTTTAAACTAGATAAACCTTTTTTAGTTCTTGCCACTCAAAACCCCGTGGATCAAGAAGGAACTTATCCACTTCCAGAAGCACAGGTAGATAGGTTCATGTTAAAAGTAAATGTAGTCTACCCTTCTAAGGAGGAGGAATTGGAAGTAATGCGTAGAATGGCAAACATGAAGTTTCAAAGTGAAACAAAGACTATTTTATCTAAAGAAGATATCTTTTCTATAAGAAATGAAATTAATCAGGTAGTTATTTCAGAGTCACTCGAGAAATATATTATAGAATTGGTTTTTGCAACTAGAGACCCCAAAGCTTACGGCATGCCTAAAGAAGCTCAATATATAGAGTTTGGAGCCTCGCCAAGAGCATCCATTAACATGAACCTTGCAGCAAAGGCAGTCGCGTTTTTTAATGGACGAGATTATGTATTACCAGAAGATATTAAAGAAATAGCTTCAGATGTGATGAATCATAGGATCATATTAAATTATGAAGCCCAAGCTGATGGAATAAATACAAGAGACATTATCAAAAGCTTATTGCAAAAAGTGAATATAAATCAGTAGAGTATTAGACATGATCACGATAAATTTATTTAAGAAATAAAATGCCGTAGCTAGGTGTTTTCACTAGCAACCTATGAGTGGGTACGGAGTAGATTGTGATAATCTTTAGAGCTTTTTTCTTGCTTGGCGTACGCTGGAAAAATGTGAGCAGAATAGATTAAGGTCATTTTACAGTGAGTATCTCAAGAGAAAACGGGGTTTAGCAGTTTCTAATCAGAGAATGAGCTTTCAGCATAACGGAAGCTTCTGCCAGTAGATTTTGAAGTTCTAATGAACCAACCCCGACCCAAGGGTACGGGGTATCTATGGGCAATAATTTAATGATCGACTCAAGAGTCGGGGAATTAATATCCCTTAGGGATTAAATCACGCTGAATAATGCAGAAGAATCCGTCTTGCAATTTTTGGAATGAAATAGTTGCGGCCAAACCTTGAGGGTGAGGAAAGTCAAAATGTTCTTCAGTAATATTACTGGTACAAGCTAAAAAACAACTAAACTCAAACTCATCTAAGGCCAATACAATTGATTTGTAAATTACATGAATCATACCACATTGATCACATGCATAGACGTGTCCGTACTCACTTTTAGCAAAGGTGTTTATACCACTACAATGATCTTTCATGATTTATTCTTCTTTAGAAATTCAGCATATTTATTTTTAAAAAAAGATAGCATATAAGGGCATTGAGTGGCCTTTACCAAAGACCTGATTTTATCAAAATCTGGCTTCCTATTAGCCTTTGGATGATCCATTTCACTATAAATCAAACCCATTATTCTGTCATAAGCTTCTACATTCATATCATGATCGGTAAAGTATGGAAAATACCTCTTCATAAAGCTTTGCTTCATGAATCAGCGCTTTTATTTTTTGGACATCTTCCACTGAGAAACTAATTCCCATGTGTGAAACACTATTTTTTAGTAAAACATGAGCCTCTCCATTTGGATGAACCTTATTGTACTCATAATCACTCAAATTTTCTAAGGTATTGCAGAATGAATGAAATTCACCAGCTGAAAAAGCAAGGTAGATGTTATTGTATATAAGGGTGTACATATTGCAAATTTTGCACCTAGTTAATCTAGCGTTGTCAGTTGCACTTAATGTTAAATGATCAGGAGTATCACACATATTATCAAAAGTAAAGTTAAAAATCAACCTAAAATAGTACCTCAAATGACCAGAAAAGACTAAATAACTGGTCATCGAGGCTTCCTATCTAAGTATAAAAAAGACTTACTTCAAACTTAAATTTGGATTATCTTGTAAATGCTTTTCTATGATTGATTTGATTTGATTTTTAGATGAAGCAGCATCGTATTGATCCCCATTCAATTGATCTCCTAATTCAAAAAGTCTTTGATACAGTTTAGTCCCAGCTACTTTCATGTTAATCTTTACCGTTTCGTTTTTAGCAAACAACTCATCCCAGACTGCTCTTACATCAGTCCAATATAGGTTATTCTTAGCCCACCAATCGTTTGCCAACTGGCATTTGGATTCTGTAACTTTTATGTATTGATTCATTCCCTTTTCCTGTGCAATCAGTTCATCAGCCCCATCTCTTAGTATTTTGTCATTGTCTTGCTCGTGTAACCAACCATTCGCAGTGATTTCCTGCCTATTCCTTCTTTTCATCACATTGTAGTCCTTCCGTTTACTAAATTCCCTTCTTGGTAATGGGGCATCTGCTACAGCTTCCCAATAATGCCTTCCATCCTTGTGAACCCATGAGGCCGTTCCTTCATACCTTGGACTATCGTCTACTTGAAACACTTTTTGCGTCCACTGTCCTTTTACTTCACCACTTTCCAACTTCTTGTAATTCCATGTATCATCTTTATAGAAAGTATATAGAGCTGTATTTTCATATAGCCAGTCTTGGCGCCAGTGCTTAATGATCATTTCATCATTAATTACCAGAAGGTGTTGCAGTACAATCTTGTTTTTGGTCTCTTCAATAGGAAATACATATTCTAATGCACCAGCACTGTAATTTTTGTGAAATTCATAGTCAGTCTTTGGAGAAAAGGTCTCTGCAAAATTAAATTTCACTTCATAACAACCGCACATGGATTTAATAGAGGTAATATCTTGCTTTTTAGATTTTTGGGCCCAACTGCTAGAAGCGATAAAGGCTACCAAAATGATCAATATTGTTTGTCTTGTGAGTTTCATCATGTTTTAGTTATTTAGAATAGTTCTAAATAATGCAAATGTAAAGTTGAAATTCACAAGTGTCAATCGCTAGTGCTAGGGATTTATCCTATAAGAGCTGTAAAAAAAGAATAAAGGTTAAAGACTTTTTTAGACACTAGAAATTTAGATTCTTAAGTTTCAGTTTGTCTTTGATTAATGAAAGGCACAATTCTTTATCTGTCTCAAAATTTAAATAAATCAACCCTGACCCAGTGCTTCCAGAGAGAAGCTATTGCGCTCGAGAAAAAGTTGGGGTGCCCGACCAGGGAATTAATATGCATCAGGGTTCAAAGTATCCAACTAAACCTAAAACCTAACAAAAACCTAGCTTGAAATCAATGAGTCAACGCCGACTCAAGCTAAAGAATATTAATAGAAGGTAATTTTTCTCTGCTACAGAGAAGCTATGTCACTCAAGGATGATTCAGAGATATCCAAATGCTATTAAGTCAAGAGTTTGGGGACCACCCAAATGGGTCGGGCCATCACGGTTACATGGTAACCTGTTCTACCCCTGGTCTGGATTCCTACTTTAATTTGACGTTAGCTTAATAGCACTGAGAGATATCTTATCAGGCTGACTCATCCCTTTTAATAATCTAAAACCTTTCTAATGCATAAGCAATTAATTGTGCTGGAGATTTCATATCCAATTTTTTTAAGAGACTTTTTCTATGGGAATTCACCGTGTGAATACTTACAAATAAATTCTCCGCTATTTGTTTAGAGGTTAAACCTTTGCCTATTAATCCTAAAACTTCTATTTCTCTTGTGGATAATCCGTCTGACTTTAACTGATCACTAGATTTTTGTTCATTTAAAAGAATGTCAATAATTTCTTGGCAAAAGAATCGGGTTCCATTAGAAATGTTTGCTAATGCATTTTCTATTTCGCTGGCGCTGCAATGCTTGGTTAAAAAACCCATAATTCCAGAATCAAATACCTGCTTTATTCTACTGGGGTCTTCATCATCAGATATAATCAATACTTGAGTAAGCTTGGAAATCTCACCCAACCGATCAAGTGAATTATCAAAACTGCCATTACTTTCTTGATAATCTGTAATAAAAATATTCGGTTGGTAAATCTCTATATTTTGTTTCCAGTATTTGCTTAGGTGGTTATTGGTTTCTATTAAAGTGTATTCTCTATTTTCAGTAATGATTGCCTTTAACCCTCTTTTGGCCAAGTATTGATCAATGGAAATAATGACTGAAAATTTCATTCTTTGTTCTTTTGATGAGTAACTTTAAGAATGCAATTTAGATTAAGTCTAAATAAATATAAAATTTAAATCAAATTATAATTGGTATAAAATGCATTTTAAAGTTTAATGAAATTTGCAACCTGAGTATAGTGTTTGACCCCTCAAAATGAACCAACCCAAGGGTACGGGGTATCTATGGGCAATAATTTAATGATTGACTCGAGAGCCGGGGTGCCCAGCCAGGGGAATTAATATCCCTTATGGATTAAAATAATCGATAACCTAAAATAAGTGTAGTACTTCTGAAATCAGCTCCAAAATTAAGGAAAGTAGGAAGCAAGTCTCGGTTAGTTCCTACTCTTGTCTCTATACTAAATCTCTTATAACTATAGCCAACTCCAAAAAATAGATTTAAGCTCGGCTCAAATTCTTGAGTGGTCATTTCACCCTCAAACTCGATAAAGGAATTAATGTTAAAATCAACCAAAATACCCGTATTAATAAATATCCTATTGTTTTCATTTAAGAAGAAGTTATAGCGCATTCCTAATGGAATTTCAATGGATCGGTAGGTCGAGTTTAAAGACTGTAAGGTATTCGTAGTTTCTGACTGATAAGACTGATAGGTAGGCTCAGCAAATATTGAAAGCCTATTTCTTAGAAAAGGTAATACTAACTCTACTTCAAGGCCAATTCGAATAGTAGTTTCAACGCTAAAATCAGCATTTCTGATAGGTTCTATAGCATCCCTGTATTCCAAAGAAGAAGTATTGATACCTGGCCTTAAGGTAATATTAAACAACTCGTTCAATTTCTTTTCTGGTGCTTTATAAATAGTATATTCATCATCCTTACAGGTATTGTATCGAATGACCTGTTTTATGAAGGAGGATCTACTGTATTTCATTTTATCAAAGAATGCAATGTCTTGATCCCTGCATCTAAGATTGTTCCAAACCTGCTGTCTGAAAGTACTATTAGCAGCAATTAAACCTTCCTTGGTTTTATATTTTTTGTAAATAAGTTGAGTAATTGCTTGGTTGCCTACTTGAATAAAAGCTCGAAAACCACCATTATCAACATATTCATATAAAGATGCACCACCCCCTTCTACTATGACTTTTAAGAATAAAGTTTCCTCTACTAAATTAGTTTTTTTTGTATTGCTCAACTTACCAAAAGACCCAGCAGAACGATCTATATTTACGGTCTTCCTAATAAATTTATAAGTAGTGAAATTTCCAAACTCTACAACAGAGTCGATAGAGTTTCTTCTACTATTGCTATCCTCTTGAAGTTTATATTCAAATGTGGTTGGATTATTTAACCTACCTTCATTTTTAATGAAACAGTCAATTTTTTCCTGTTGATTATTAATGAAGTATCCCTTTTCATAGATTGCTTGTGAATACCCAGTAAGAGAAAATGACAAAAGGAAAAGTATAAATAGACCAAGTTTCATGTAAACTTAAATTATGTTTAATAGACTTTATCAAGATAGGTTTTGTATAGATCAATACCTCTCTTTTATTTCCTCGTCATTGCAATAAAGTAATTGTTAATTACCAAGTAATAATCGAGACCCTAAACAATTCCGAACAAGGTAAATAAGAAGGAGTAATTGTCCTTCTTCTGAAATAAACTCTAATATCAGTCTGCATAATAAATGATATTTTCCTTAAGAGCTTTAATTCCTATATCATAAGTAAGCCAATTTACATTTAATCCCTGAGCGATACCTAATTCCCCTGGGTCACCTCGACTCTTGAGTCGATAAAAAAGCTTTTGGCCGATAGAAATACCCCGTCGGGGTTGGTTCATTTATGTCTAGTTAACAAAGTCTGTATCTCTTCGGGTTTTTTATGGCCAAACCATTGATCGAGAATTTCATATGAATCATTGAATAGCACAAAACTTGGAGTTCCTCGCATTTGATTGAGCGTAAAAGTCAAAGAAATTACCTCTAAACCTTTCAAGTAATTAACAACTTTTGTTCTAAAGATCTTTTGCTCAGTAACCGGCCAGATTTGATAATTCGGGTTTTGAACACAAAGATTAGTAGCCATTTTATCTAAGTCTTCTTCATTTTCTAACCTACGATCCATGGCCACAGGAAAATCAATGTTCTCTGGATATTTTTCAAACCCCTTTTGCTGAAGGTATTTTTGAGTCTCTCCTACCAAGTTTTTTTCATCTAGTAACATTTGTGTATTTTCAAAGTTATTATACTCAAAATCTTCAAAAGCGGTTGATAAGCCCAATATGGAAACCTCTTTATTTAAAAGGTCATTATATAAGCGGTTGACTACTGGAAAACCATATAAAAAACAGCCTGGACAATTCACTTGAAAGACAAAAAGTAAATTCAGGTTTTTTAGCTCAAAATTACCTTGCAAAAATTCCTTTGTATGTAATGCTAATTTTGTCATGATTTCTCACGGGAACCTCTAAAAAACCACTTTTACTTTTAACCCGATTTTTCCCTGATTCTGTGTTATCAAAATACTCATTTAGATCTCCCAAACACCGTTTTTGATGCCTTGTCTCAGAAAAAAATCCCTTGATAAAATTTCAAATCGAGCTTTTAGGGGTCTGCTTAAATAAAATTATATCTAAAAAACATTTGAATACTTAAGCATAATTAGATATTCTAATCCTACTTTGTCATCTTAGACAAAAGTAGATACTTCATGCCGTTGGCTGTGTCTTCACAGCCAACCTTTACAATCTGCCAAGGTGGCAAGGCCGGGAAACAGATTGGGGTATTTTAGTAAGATGACAAAGTAGGACTAATTATACTTAAGTGATGTATTAATTTTATCAGAAGTTAGTTCCTTTCGTAACACATATGACAAAAAATAGCCAAAAGCCGGATCTTTACTCTTTATCAAGCTTTTAGCTTCTATCAACCTCTGTGAATCAAATAGCAATCAGACTACACCGTATCTTAAGATAGTCCTCAATTTGTCTTCTGAGGTTCTTCCAGGGTCCGACAGATAAATTTCATGATGGTAATTATTAACTTTTAACCCTTCAGACTCCATTAAATCATGAAGTTTTTTCAGGCTATTTTCTTCCTTATCATAAGATCCAATGTGCAAGACTTGAACACACCTACCCTCATTGATACTTTCATATTTCACCTGATTTAATAGTTGATTGTTTAGTTTGCTATCTTTAGCAGCCTGCAAGGCTTTATTTACCAGATCTCTTTCAATAAAATCAGGTAATCTAATGAGAATCTTCCAGTGCCATTCCTCTCTAGGAGTATTCATAAATTCTTTTTGATTTTCTGCTCCACCAGCAATCCACCAAAATGCTTCCATTTTAGGCACTACAAAATCAAATCCTCGTTCTTTCGATTGAAACTTTAGCGTGTAAGCAATTTTATAAATAGCCTCAATAGACTGATTAAACAACTCATTTTCTGGTGCACAAACACTCTCAATGGTTAAATAATAATACGTATCCAGGTCTCTTACTTCTGCTTTCTTTCCAATTTTATAATAATTTGGATCTTCTTTTTGAAGATTAGTTTTTGCATTCATTCTGATATAGGTTTACATTAAAAAATAGAAATGATTGAAGTAGGTAACTTCTTCAAAATAAGCATTGATTTTTTCGTAATCGGGATGCTTCTTCACAGTGCTCATTGCCTGTTTAGCGTCTTCCAAGGATTCCCAGGTAACATGATCCATTAATTTTAATGGATTGTCACAGGTGTGATAACTTTTAATGTCTTTAAGGCCTTTCAAGTCCTTAACTAAAGCTCTTAACTGTGTTATAATTTCTGAAACCTGATTTTTGTAAGACTCTTTAATAGAATAAATAATTACTTCTTTTGCTTCCATACATGTTTTTTGTTTGATAGAGGCAATGTAAAAGCACAGAGTGACAGCCTTATGTCACTGAGGTTTGAAGAAAATAAAAAAATACTGGTATCCGAGAAAAAGGTTTTCATTTTTATACATTTTGGAGGGTTGGCACGGTACGCCGTCACGGTGAGAATTTAGCGGGGTGTGAGAGAGTGGGAGTTTTAAATTATTCGCCAAGCGACCCTGTTGATTTTTTTGGCGGCCGCGCGGTCCTTTTTCAGGGATCCGCCCCCGCGGCATGGAAAAAACGGACGAAAGCTAGAGTTGTCAGCCCTTCGATTGATTTATAGGGGGTGTTTTTGAACTTCAGAATTAATCTTTGATTAAATGATATCAAGAGCAGTTTTTCTTCAATTTCAGTTTTACTTGGATGCCAGTAATAGAAAATATCACTTTCTTGAGACTGATGTACTTTAGTTTCAGGTTTTGCTGTTGTTTTTTTAAACGATAAAATTAACAGAAGAATATCTGT
>CALGOB010000152.1 GCA_937958005.1 uncultured Cyclobacteriaceae bacterium | reverse complement strand
TTCGAAAGCGTAATTGAACTACCAGTAACTCCTGAAAATTGGCTAAATGAAAGCTCAAAATAAAAAAATAAAATTTTTTTCCACCTAAATCTCCACCCATAAAAAGAAAAATCCCTGACAACCAGCAAGTTATCAGGGATTTGGTACCCAGGGCCGGAATCGAACCGGCACGGCCGAAGCCATTGGTGTTTGAGACCAACGCGTCTACCAGTTCCGCCACCTGGGCATTAAGTGTGGTTCACGCCACATTTCCAAGACTTAACTTGAAAGGAGGACAAATGTAGGAAAAGCTTTAGAATAATCCAATAATAGAAGCAATCAAAAAAAGCTATCATCCAAAAGTATGATAGCTTCACTTAATTAGTGCTTAGTTTTTTCATTAATCTAAGGCAATAGTTTTCTCTTTTACAAAAGCATTTCCTTCATAAATTGTTAAAAGCACTTCATCACCTATTACTTTACTAAAATTAAAAACTTGTCCTTTAGCTAAATCAAATTCACCTTTAAACAAAGTATTATTATTAGCTCCTTTTACAACAACTGTTAAAGGTGTATCCAGCGGCTTAGCAGCATAAACAAAGGTTTTTTCCTCTCCTAAATCCTTGATGAATAAGATGTCATTATACTTTTCTGATACATCAACAATCTCTACTTCCTCATAAATGGTCTTAGAGGAAGATTTTAATTCAAGCATATACTTTCCTATTGGAAGGGTAGATAGATCTAGAAATTTAGTAAACCCATTAATTGCTTGTACATATTCAGTATACAAAGTTTTCTCTTTTGCATCTTTCAAAGTCAAAGTAACCTCTTGTTCTCCCTGTTCATTGAAAACTATTTTATATATGTCGTTATTCCTATGTGTTACTTTTAATGTACTACCCTCATTAGAATGAGTGTCTCCAAATGCAAATGCAGTAGCGTTCATAACTATTACGAAGGCTACAATTGATTTCATTACTTTTTTCATATCAATTCAAATTTTAGTTTATGAATTACATTACAAAATTGAATAATTATTATGAATAATTTAATGTATTAATGTATTTATTATTTATTATCTAATAAAATTTACATTTCGTTGAAAATGATGTGTTTTAAAACGTAAGTCAATTTAGAATTAGTAAAAAAAGTGTCTTTTCAGTGCTTTTTTGATATTAAAATTTTGATTACTTTAAGTAAAAAGTGTGAGGGAGGGTACTTTTTATTGATTTGCTAATGTCAGATTATCTATTTAACACTTAATTTCATACTTTAATATCATTCTTTATTCCTTTATTGTATTAAATTATTAAGATACGGGGGGTAAATTTTTAAAAATATTGTATTTTCGAGCTAGATAAATCAAATAACAAAGCATGGCAAAGGGATCATCAGGTTTAAAAAATCTTGAAGAATTTTTTGAAGGGTTCATTTTTTGGAGTAGGTGGGTACAAGCTCCATTATATGGTGGGTTAGTGATAGGTGCATTTTTGTACTTGGTCAAGTTCTTTCAAGAACTGTGGCACATTGCGCTGCATGTAATAGAATTACCAGAACTGGAAATGATGCTGGGTATTCTAAGTTTGGTGGATATTTCTATGGTGATGAACCTCGTTATTATGGTGACCATAGGTGGTTATTCAATTTTTACTAGTAGAATAGATGTAGACATGCATGAAGATAAACCACTCTGGTTAGAAGGTTTAGATGCAGGCCAGTTAAAAATCAAATTGGCTACTTCTTTAGCATCTATTTCAGGGGTTCAGTTATTGAAGACATTTATTAAATTTAAAGACTTCAAAAACAATTCAATGGATCCAATGATGGAAAAGGCCGGTGAGGTGGCAAAAGATATGGAAAGTATGATTGGAGGATCTGAAAGTATTGAAAGTATTATCATAGAGATTGTTATCCATATGGTATTCATATTTTCAGCATTATTCTTAGCTCACACTGAAAAAACCTTGCATTCTTACCCTCATGGCAATCATCAGATTACTGAGACTGAAGAAGATCATTAATTATAAATTACAGGATAACTTAAAAGCCCAAACAATTATCAGGTTGTTTGGGCTTTTGTTTTGATTACTACTTTTGACTATTTCTATAAATTGGTATTAAATCAACATTAATGTGACCAATCATATTGATCAAGAGTTTCCAATGATGCTTTAAGTAAAGCAATACTATCGGTAACATCTTTTTTATTAGCCATTTCTATGACTTGATGTAAATGTCTTGTTGGAATAGAAATAGCACCAGCAATGGACCCATCTTTTCCATTACGTTGTACCCCAGCTGTATCAGTGCCTCCCGCAGTTAATATTTCAGGTTGCCAGGTAATCTTATTATTATCAGCAGTTTGTTTTAGAAAATCAACCATTCTATAATCTGCAATAGTCATTGCATCCATTATTTTTATGGCTGTACCTTTTCCTAATGAGGTTACTTGTTCGTGTGGCTGTGCTCCAGGGAGATCAAAAGCAATGGTGGTATCCAAGGCAATGCCGAAGTCAGGATTTATTTGGTGAGAAGCAACAATAGCTCCTCTAATCCCTACTTCTTCTTGAACAGTAAAGACACCATAAACATCATAAGGAACTTCCTTGAGTTGTTTTAATGCTTCTATCAATACAAAAACTGAAATTCGATTGTCTAGTGATTTTGAATTGATACAATCCCCCATTTCTATTAAATCACGTTCTCTTGTGATCGGATCACCAATTTTGATTACTTTATCTACAGATTCCTTATCCATTCCTAAATCAATGAAATAATCTGTTGTTTTAGGAATCTTATTCCGTTCTTCAGCAGTCATTACATGGATAGGTTTACTACCCATAACCCCAATTATTGGTTTTTTTCCATGGATTATAACTCGCTGAGCAGTTAAGGTTTTAGGGTCAAACCCACCTAAAGTGTGGAATCTAACAAAGCCATTATCATCTATGTGAGTAACAATAAAACCAATTTCATCCATATGAGCTGCTACCATTACTCGTTTATCAGATGATTTACCTTTTTTAATAGCGTGTACATTACCAATGTTGTCAACCTTGATTTCATCTACAAAAGGTGTAACAGTTTCAATCACAAAATCGCGTATTGGCTTTTCAAAACCTGGTGCTCCAGGTAATTCACATACTTTACTTAATAAATTTATGTCCATTTATTGATTCTATTTTATTAATTGGGATTGTTTACGTGCCAAATCTAATGTACTTCAAGGAATATGAATAAATCCAGTTAGAATAAAATATGAATGGTATCCCTGGTTTTTAATGAACCAACCCCGACCCAATGGTACGGGGTATCTATGGGCAATAATTTAATGATCGGCTCAAGAGTCGGGGAATTAATATCCCTTAGGGATTAAAATTTAGAACAGATGACAACAAAGCATATTGATGTGTGAAAACAAGAAAAGACTATTTGTAACTACTGGCATCCAAGTAAAACTGAAATTGAAGAAAAACTGCTCTTGATATCGTTTAATCAAAGATTATTTCTGAAGTTCAAAAACACCCCCTATAAATCAATCAAAGGGCTGAAAACTCTAGCTTTCGTCCGTGTCTTCCTTTATGACAAAAGGACCGGCGGCCGCCAAAAAAATCAACGGGGTCCTGGCGAATAATTTAAAGCTCCCACCCTAAATCCGGCAGCGGCCGACCGTCTCGCACACCCCGCTAAATGATCACCGAGACGGCGTACCGTGCCAACCCTCCAAAATGTATAAAAATGAAAACCTTTTTCTCGGATACTAGTAATTTGTAACTGAGATTTATGCAATACTAAATCTTAAAACGACCAGATATCAGAAACCCGAAGTAGTCTTTTTGCTACTTCGGGTAATGTAATGGTTGATTTGTGGATGGTTGTAAGCTTTATAGATGGTTTTTAGTCCCTCGGTTCTATGGTGGTGCATAGTACTGAGCCGACCGATTGACTATATGTCAATTTGATGCCTTGCATCCGTGGAAACGAGGTGGTTCATTGATTAACAGAATGGGTGATTTTTTTTCCTATGTATTGGCTTTGTTAAGCATTAACATTTCTCCCATGATGATTTCTGTAGCAAATTTCTTTTCGCCATCTACTTCAAACTTTCTATAAACTAATTTTCCACTCAATGAAACTTCACTTCCTTTTAAAAGGTATTTTTCAACTATTTCAGTTTTTTTGCCCCAGACTACAATGCTGTGCCATTGTGTTTCTTCTACTCGCTCGCCTTGATTGTTTTTATAGATTTCATTAGTTGCTAGAGAAAAGGTGGCCATTTTTTTACCACTTTCAAAAGTTCTGATTTCTGGATTGTTCCCTAGTCTGCCAATTAATTGTACATTGTTTTTTAAAGATGTCATTTTAATAAATTTTTAATTGATAAATAATTGTTTTTAATTCACTGATCAGCAGATCGTTTGTGATGATGCAAAGGTGCGATGACGATCAATCGTTAGTCGGTTGTTAAATGATTGTACTCGATTGTAAACGATTGTAAATGTTTGTTGTCGTTTATGTAATTGATTTACAGAATTTTAATTTTTTGCTAAATTCGGATTATTGTTGAAAATTGTTATCAGTAAGCATAATATTCCAATAGAAATTTCTTGTGTATGAAGTGGAATGAAATAAAAAATGAATCTGATATTAATGAGTTACTAGAATCGTATGGAGAGTTTCATGATAGTTGCTTAAAGGATTTATATATTTCTACAGGAGATTTTGTGGACAAGAATATGTCAATGAATTTTAGTGGAGAATTAACTGCTTCTCTAATTTTTCATAGACAAGATAAGACTAATACAGTAATTGAATTAAAATTTGATGATGTGAAACAATTCAATTTTAATCCGGACGGAAGTGTGATATACGATGCTAAGCTTATAAAGGTTGATGGTTATTTTTATTGGGCTGATTTTAAAGATTGGGAAATAGGTGACAATGATGCAATATGGATAAAAGGAAAAAATCTATCTTGGAGAGTTAGGCCTGACCTAGTTGGGGATGTGAATAGAATTAATTGTAATCAAAATAACTGATAAAGATACAGAGTAGATGTAATATAGCTAGCATAGCTTTTTTAGAGGTTCTTTTATATCTGCAAAGTCACCAAGTTTTAAGTTTGGTTATATTTTACTGGTATCCACGTAAATAATTTAATGTGTTTTTCTATTCAAAATTTCTACTTTTAGGTTTTCATGCAGATCAGTAATGGGCACATTTTTTTATCATGAAAAAATGATTGAGGTTTCTAATTTTAGAAATACTTTTCATGGTAAGGGAAAACCCTTATTTAAATTAAATTAAGATATACATTTCCTGAATTTAAAATTTAGTTTGATACCAATAGTTATATTTAGAAAAATTTTATTAAACATAAATTTTTAAAAAAAATCGGCTAGTTTATAACCTGATAAGCTATCGTCTATTTAAACACAATATCTCATATACAAGACTGTCAAGGTTAGTTTTTAAATGAACCAACCCCGACCCAAGGGTACGGGGTATCTATGGGCAATAATTTAATGATCGACTCAAGAGTCGGGGCGCCCGGCTAGGGGAATTAATATCCCTTAGGGATTAAATCAGCTGCTCTTGAAAAATGATATTCATGATGTATGTATTTTGCTAAATATAAATTGGAAAGGGCCATCAACTTGTATAATTTAAGGGTAGTTTAGCGGAAAACTTAACCTGTGATAATTTTTTATTATTCTTTAATTAAATAAGAACTATGAGATTTGTACTGTTAGTTGTCTGGTTTATTTGTCTTTTTACCTCTTGCGACAGAATTAAAGAAAAAACAAAGTCTACGATTAGTAAAGGGGGAGAGAAAGTAGGGGAAGGTGCCTCTGAATTTATCGGAGGAATTTCCGAAGGAGTGGACAAAAGCCTAGGCTGTAAAGTAGTATTATCCAAAACACTATTAAGTAAAGGAGTGCAGACTGGGGTTTTTAGAATTGAAAATAGCTCTGAAACCTCTAATAATAACACATTGAGCTTGTATCTCATTTTTGATAAAGATTTTGATGATAAATTGTTTGCAAAGGCGTTCAATAAGAAAGGGCTGGAAATTGGGAGAGTCAGCCTTGTGATCAAAAGTCAAAAAGGTGAGGCAGGGTATTATGATTTTGTATTTGATCCTAAAACCGATATTGCTGCGAAAAGTAGTATTGTTATTGAATAGGCCTCGCGTAATGTTAATGATCATTAGAGCTTTGTAGTTTTTTGGAAAATCCCCAAAAAAGAAAATAAGATTGTCCTTTTGAAGCTTGTTCTTAAAAACAACCTTGGCAATAAGGCTATTTTCTGCGCAGAACGGTTAATTGTCTGGTCGATTCACACTGTTTCAGTATCCAAATAACTTTGATATAGTTTATAACAGCCTTTGGTCAGGTGCTTCTTTATACTTGATTAATGAATTAAACCTGAATGATACCCTTAATTCACACTATTCATAACAGACTATGACCTTACGTAGTAAGTAATTGATTTATTTAGTTTTATGATGAAAAACTTAAGAATTGATACAGCTCAAATTTGAGGAATATCAATTTTACTCCACAGAGTAAATTACGTTGATCATCAATCATTTAGCTTTTCTAATAATGATCTCCCTAGTCGGGTATCCTGAATAATTCGGGTTAATGCAAGTTTGTTAAACCCTCATTATAAACTGATTTTGATAAGTATAATACCTTGTGATAATTTGTCAGATTAGAGTTATTCACTAAGTATTCTAGGTAAAAAAGAGACAATATCAGGAAAAACAATCAATAAGATCAAAAACACCAGTTGTATCAGGACAAAAGGGACTATTCCCTTATAAATATCAAGGGTTTTTACCTCTGGTGGTGATACTCCTTTTAAATAGAATAAGGAAAAACCGAAAGGAGGTGTTAAGAATGAAGTCTGCAGGTTTACGGCTAATAAGATTCCTATCCACACTAAATCGATCCCTAACGCAGCGAATATAGGCGCTACTACTGGTACAATGATGAAGACGATTTCTATAAAGTCAATGAAAAATCCAACGACAAATACCGTCAAAAGGACAGCTATTAAGAACGCATTCGGTGATAGATCTGCGCTTTTGATCAAACTGATTAACAAATCATCTCCTTCGAGGCCACGAAAAACCAAGGAAAATGCGGTAGCACCAATCAAGATCATAAAAACCATGGCTGTTAGAAATGAAGTTTCCCTCATTACATCTTTCAAAACCTGTAAGGAAAATTTCCCACTCAATATAGTCAACAAGGTAGCGCCCAATGCGCCAACCCCTGCTGCTTCTGTTGGGCTGGCAACTCCAGCAAAAATAGAACCTAAAACAGCAAGTATGAGTAGCATCGGAAATACAAAAGCCTTGAAAACACGTTTTAGAACGCCTTTCTGATAAAATGCCTTTAGCTCTTCAGTAGGCATAGTAGGGGCTTTTTCCGGAAATAAATGTGCCATAATGACGATGTATAGAATATAGCATATGACCAACAATGCACCAGGGACTACTGCTGCTTGAAATAACCTGCCTACACTTACATTTAAGACACTGCCTAACAAGACTAATACAACAGAGGGTGGAATGATTTGACCTAAGGTTCCTGCAGAAGCAATGGTTCCAGTGGCCAATGACTTACTATACCCTCTTTTTAACATAGTGGGTAAACTTATTAGCCCCATAGTTACTACTGTTGCACCTACTATGCCAGTAGACGCCGCTAGCATAGCTCCCACAATGACAACCGCAATCGCTAACCCACCCTTGAACCTACCAAATAATAAGGCCATTGTTTCTAGGAGACTTTCGGCCAACCCAGATTTTTCTAGCATAATTCCCATGTAGATAAATAGGGGAACAGCCAGAAGAACAAAATTTCCCATGGTACCGTAGACTCTCAGAGTGAGTAAATAAAAGAAATCTACGTCAAAAACAAATATGCCTACCAGCACTGAAAGGCCTCCTAAAGTAAGTGCTACGGGGTATCCAGATAAAATAACAATGAATACAACTGCAAATAGAATTAGTGGTAAATATTCACTCATTTTAGCACTGTTTTTAATGACTTTAAAGCGACTGAAATACCTTGTAACAACAACAAAGAAAAACCTAAAGGAATCAATGATTTAACTAAGAATCTTCCAGGTAGGCCACCAGGATCAGGACTTGTTTCAAGGATTTTAAAAGAATTCAGTACAAAAGGAATAGAAGACTGAATAATGACGATGCACAATGGGAAAAGAAAAATAAGTGTACCTATTAAATTGACCCATGCTTTGCGCTTTTCTGAAAATTGGCTGTAAAAGACATCTACCCTTACATGTTTGTCATGCTTTAGTGCATAAGCAATGCCTAAAAGGAAAATAGCTGCAAACAAATGCCATTCCATCTCTGTAACTGCAGCATAACTACTGGTGAAAGCGTACCGCATGAGTACATCGACACAAATTAGGATCACCAATAAGGTGGTTAACCAAGAGAAAATCTGTCCTATTACCTCATTTATCTTATCTATCCAGTCACTTACAATCATCTCCGAAAGATAATTACATTTTGAAGACAAATAAAACTTATTGACTGATGGTAGTAAATGAATGACGATCGGTCAACTCTAATCACGGATGTACAAAAATCTTTTGCCTTTAATCTTCCTTCGTTGCTCTTATAGTAAGCTATCGCAAAAAAAACACCAGCCAATTTTCGGCAAGAACTGTTAGCTACATATAATCATTGTTTTAATCCCTCAGGGATATTAATTCCCCTGGATCACCTCGACTCTTGAGTCGATAAAAAAGCTTTTGGCCGATAGAGATACCCCGTCGGGGTTGGTTCATTTATGTCTAGTTACCCTTGGGTTGAGGTTGGTTCATTTAATGCAGCTGAGGAATTTGTCTCACCCTGCGCTATTGCTTCATTTAACAAAAAAAACCGTTAACAGTAATTATGCTCCTTACTCAAGCTCGAAAGCTTTCAGTGCCCTCTTCGAGAGACACTGAAAGGGCAAAATCTTAAATTTGCTTTCATCGTTTCCCACGTTTTGTGGTCAACTCTATTTAGGGATGTACATAAGTCTAAAGTCTAGCCTGATTAATTCATGAATCTTTGTGATGAGAAGCTTAAGTAGCTGTTAGTTAGTGGCTCGCACAGGATTTCGACACATAGGAATAATAGATTATTTTGAGTATCGAAATTTGAGCAAGTCGCTAAATGATAGTTAATTAAGCTTCGTAATAAATTATTCATGAATTAATCAGGCTAGTATCTTTTATCTTGAATCTCCTATAAGAAAGACCAAAGTCGCTGAGAATAATTAAACTCGCATTACCTTTGCGGTGATGGAGAAGAAAAAGGATATTCGAAAGTTGAAACTGGAAGAGATTAAGTCTTTTATGTTAGTCAATAACGAAAAGGCATTTCGAGCCAAGCAGGTTTATGAATGGCTTTGGAAGAAGTCTGCCCATTCTTTTGAAGAAATGACCAACCTCTCTAAATCAACAAGAGAACTGTTAAGTACAAACTTTTTACTCAGGCCTATTACGTTCTATAAAAAACAGGTGAGTAATGACAGGACTATTAAATCGGCTTTTAAGCTATATGATGAACACTTGATAGAAGGGGTGCTGATCCCAGCAGACGATAGAATGACGGCTTGTGTATCTTCTCAGGTTGGCTGTTCATTGACTTGTAAGTTTTGTGCAACTGGTTATATGGACCGGGAAAGAAACTTGGAGGCTGGAGAAATATATGATCAGGTAGTCGCTATCAAAGACATGGCTGAATCCAATTACCAGAACCCATTGACCAACATCGTTTATATGGGAATGGGTGAACCTCTTTTGAATTATGCCAATGTACTCAAGTCTGTAGAATACATCACTTCTCCTGAAGGCCTTAACATGTCGCCTAAACGAATTACAGTTTCCACTGCTGGCATTGCCAAAATGATCAAAAAATTGGCAGATGACGAAGTTAAGTTTAACCTAGCTTTATCACTTCATGCTGCAGATGATAAAAAAAGAGATCAGATAATGCCTATCAATGAGAGCAATACTTTGGAAGCCTTAAAAGAAGCTTTGCTCTATTTTTACCAGGCAACCAAAAGCAAAATTACGTTTGAGTATATTTTGTTTTATAATTTTAATGACTCCCTAGAAGATGCAGAAAAGCTATTTCGTTTCTGCAAACAGATCCCCAGTAAGGTGAACATTATAGAATACAATCCCATTTCCAATGCTGAATTCACAAATACTGATCCTGGGACTCTCGATAAATTTAGTCAATACTTAGAAGAAAGGGGCGTCAATGTAAATGTCAGGAGAAGCAGAGGAAAAGACATAGATGCTGCTTGTGGTCAACTCGCAAATAAAGAGAAATAGCAATTAATTAGTAATTAGTTAATTTTTTTAATGAGTAATTAAATAACTAACCCTGCTTCCCTTCTCCATTTCCGATGCTTAATTCACCAATACAGACATACTAATAACAAGTAATTATTAATTAACTAATTCCTAATTACTTATTACTCGCATTAAATAATTTCTGCTTTTCTTCTTTGGTTAAGCTTTCATAACCCGACTGGGAAATTTTATCAAGAATTGCATCTATTTCATCTTGATCTGACTCTACTACTAAGTCATTTGTTTTCTTTTTAGAAGAAAAAGTGCTTTTCTTGGAAGCCGTCCTTTTGGCCCCTCTATGAGAGACCTTTATTTTGGATTTCGGTTTGAAGAAACTAGCGCCAAAGTCTATGACTGATAGTATAGGTGAACCTAAATCTATCCCTTTATCCAATTGCTTTATATAGATAAAGCCGATTAAAGCTCCAGCTAAATGTGCAACTTCTCCGCCTACATTATCAGCTTTTAAGCCTAAAAAAGATAGGAATACGTACACTAAAACAATGTATTGAATTTTTACAGGACCAATAAACATTAGGTTTAGTTTATAGTCAGGGAATTTTGTAGCTGCCGCCGCTGCAATAGCAAAAACTGCTGCAGATGCACCTAGCCCAATTCCATTACTACCTGCAAAATATGGAACTAGGTTAAATAATACTAGCATAGATAAGCTACCAACCATGCCGCCAATCATGTAAACACCCAGTAATTTACGATCCCCTAAAAAATCTCTCAAAATAGAACCAAACCAATACAGACCAAGCATATTGTAAAGGATGTGGCCGAAGCTTTTGTGAGTAAAAAAGGCCGTAATAAATGTCCAAGGTTTATAGATGAACAAATTAGAATGGTATTCAGAAAACAATGCAGTAGGCATTGCGAAGTTCTTAAAAACTTCTGCGTAGAAGCTTTCAGGTGTTAGCAACCAGATTATATTTATAAATATAAAGACAAAAACATTGATAAGGATCAGCCTCGCCATCAATGGATTAGGCTTTCTCCAGGTATGTTTTAAGTCATCTAAAATACTTCCCATGTTTATTCTAAGATATTTTTTTCTTCCAAATTTTCAACAAAATAAATGCCACAAGCATTCCCGTTAAATGGGTGAGGTGTGAAACTAAGTCTCCATCACTTTGGTTAATTTGATTATAAAGGGTATACATTCCTAAGAAAAATACTAAATATTTAATTTTTAAAGGTAAAACAAAGAAAAGCCTTATTTCTCTTTCAGGCATAAGTATCCCTAATGCCAATAAAACTCCAAAAACTGCACCTGATGCTCCCAACATCCCTGCACTGTATCCTTGTTTGGCAGCTTCATAGATGTCAGAAACAAATTTTATGGTTGCATTTTCCACTCCCTTATCACTAGGACTAGCTTTGTACGTTTCTAATAACTTGGATAAAGTAGGCCCATTATTGACTCGTATATGCTCAGCCGTACCGTTGAATATATAATCTTCAAATGCTTGTGGAGATGGGTTTTCTATATAGTTATTTGCAGCCAAGACATCCGGGTATACTTGTACGAAATTGACAATGCCGTACAGAAGTCCAGCGCCTACACCCACAATCAAATAAAACTGTAGAAATCGCTTAGATCCTAAATATTCTTCTAGCATTGGCCCTAAAAAAAACAAGACCAACATATTATGAAAAATATGTGAAAAATCAGCGTGCAACCACATATAACCAAAAAACTGTACAAAAATAAAGTTTTCAGATAAAATAAAACGCAATATCAGCGTATTATTGATAATGCCATTTAATACAAAGGCATCTATCAAGAATATCGCAAAAGTGATAATCAATATATTTTTTATCGCGGGAGTTATTCTAAACATCAATTTTCTCTAAACTTTAAAAAATTCCTTAATCTTATCTAAACTTAAAATGACGAATGTAGGTTGTCCATTTGGTGTATAATTTGGCTGTTCACAGGCAAATAACTGATCAATCAAGGCATCAATTTCTTCATTCTGCAGCATTTTGTTGTTTTTAAGGGCCGCTCTTTTACTCATTGCCCTCGCTAAATTTTCTACGCTGGATATAGATAATTCAGTTTTATTCCTCTTGAATTGCTCTATTAGGCCTTCAAATACTTCTTTCTCATTTCCACCTTGTAATTCAGACGGAATACCATTAATCAATATTGTTTGTTGACCAAATACTTCGAATAAAAAGCCTAATGCAATAATTTCATCTTTGAGTTCCATAACCAAGGCAAAATCAGTCATGCTAAGGTCTATGGATTGCGGAAAAAGGCAATGCTGCGAAACTCCTGATTTGTTTTCCAGTGTTTCTAGGTATCTTTCGTATAATATTCTTTCATGAGCAAAATGCTGCTCTATGATCATCATGCCTGATTTGATCTGCCTAAAAATATATTGCCCGTGTAGCTGGAATGATTTAATGCTACTCGATTCATCTTTAGAAGAAACAGACGTTATTTCTGGTTTTGGTTCGTTAATACTGCTGTCAAAAGTGAGTTTTTCTCCTGCTGAAAGTGAACTGCCACCCATAAATTCTTTGTGGATGGTTTCATCATCAGTTTGAGCTTCACCATCAGCAAAGTCGTAGAGCTTTTCCCAATGTTTTAAATTTGAATCATCAAGTTTACCAGTTTTAAACTGCCCATAATCTCTTTCATTTTTACTGGTATGCCCTTGATTAGATTGGCCCATCCCTGTTGAATGCTCTTGTCTGATGATGTTGGTGAATGCTTCAAAATTAGTATCCGTTTCAAAGTCTAAGGAAGGTGTTACATTATGCGCCCCAAGTGCTTGTTTAACCGCTGACCGAATGATGCCATAAATAGTTCTTTCGTCGTCAAATTTGACTTCTGTTTTAGTAGGGTGCACATTGATATCTATGTGTTTAGGATCTATTTCTAAGAACAATACATAAAAAGGATAATGCTCTTTGGCTATTAAACCTTCATAAGCATTAGCAACTGCATGATTCAAGTAGTTGTTTTTGATGAACCTATTGTTGAGGAAGAAAAATTGCTCACCTCTAGTCTTTTTTGAAAATTCTGGTTTGCCAATATATCCCTGAACTTTTAAATGAGGTGTTTCTTCCTCACAAGGTACCAGCTGTTGTTGGTAACTTTTGCCAAATAAAGATACGATTCTTTTACTGAGCCTTCCTATTTCAAGGTTATTTACTTCTAAGTCATTTTGATGAAAGGCAAATGAGATCTCAGGATTTGCTAAAGCTACCCGTTGAAACTCATCAATTATATGACGCATTTCTACCGGATTGGACTTTAAAAAATTCCTTCTCGCAGGCGTATTATAAAAAAGATTTTTTACAGCGATACTTGTACCTTTTGGTACATTGGCGAGATTTTGCTTTTTCTTTTCAGATGCTTCTATATGAAGTTCTAAACCTAATTCATCTTCATCTCGCTTTGTTTTCATCTCCACTTGGGCAATGGCGGCAATAGAAGCAAGTGCTTCTCCTCTAAACCCCATGGTGCGAATTGAAAATAAATCTTCTGCCTGTCTGATCTTGGAGGTAGCATGGCGTTCAAAACTCATGCGAGCGTCTGTTTCACTCATTCCTTTGCCATCATCAATGACCTGAATGAGTGCTTTGCCAGCATCCTTTACAATAAGTTGGATTTTAGAAGACCCAGCATCTACACTATTCTCCAAAAGTTCTTTAACTACAGAAGCAGGTCTCTGAACTACTTCTCCAGCAGCTATTTGATTGGCTATACTGTCAGGCAGTAATCGGATTATATCTGACATTATTGACGTTTACCAAACCTCCCTTTTAGTCTGAAATATAAATAAACAGGAAAAACCAAAAATAAAGAATAGAAGATGACATTTCCATAATATATCCAACCGATCACTAAGCCCCCTAAAAAAGCCGCAATTGTGAGTTGTAACAAAGAGGCCGTGTTATTACTTCTTTGTTTTTTTCTAAAATTAATACTTGATATAAATTCTTTATCAGCATCATTCGGATTGCTTTTAATATCCTTTTCAAGCTCCATTTCACGTTTGATTCTACTGGTTCTTTCAGCTATCTCATCCTTTATAGGATCAAAATGCCGAGGAGTGAAATTGAAGGTCTTAGACCTTGGTAATCTAATAATGGATGGAAATTTTACCATAAACTGACTATGTTTCTTAGAATTCTACGCTATCTTTTCGATAAAAGATACAAAAATAAATTATTAAGGCATCAAAATTGTTGTTATCAAAGTTAGTCGTATTTTAGAACTCCTCAAAAAGCCAGTGGATAAATTAAATAGAGAATCCTTATTGAATTACCGTTTTATGATCACTTTTCTAGTGATTTTCACTTTTCCTATTTTTGTTAAAGCAGCTGAGGAAGAGCCAGTTGATCTTTCTACTCATTTCTGGGTAAAAAAATCTATTAATAATTTAAGCCCTAAAAATGAAGCTTTAATTGCTGGTGTTATTTTAACGGACGGTGGTTTGGAGGATATGGGTTTGTATATTTCGGAACAAAAAGATGCTAGTTCAGTAGAATATTACCGCCAGTTTCAGATCAGTGAATTATTCGATTTGTTAGATGTGTCTAATGAGATTCCTATAAGGCTTATTAAAACGGCATCTCCAGAAACATTGAATGATTTGGGTCTTTTTTTTGGGGAAAAATTAAAACATGCTGGACTCACCGGGTGCATCCCAGTCACAAGTGAGCTCAAAGGCTTTGACCAGTTTAATGAATTACTAGAAGGAATAGAAAAAGCGGGTGTTCATGTTTACCATGAGTCTTTTGGGGCAGTTTCATTTTCGGGAGACCAAAATGTGAGCTCTTTAAAGGAAATTAAAAAACCCAAAAAACAGTTTCAGTCTTTTGCTCAGTCAGATGGTTTCTATGTAGAAGAGCTGACGGATTCTAGTACACTTTTCACAGATTGGTTAAACCATGACATTCTGATTTTAGAAGAAGATCAGTTGAATTCTTTTGATCGATTAAATAAGCAAATAAATGCTAATAAATGGTATAAGAAGATAGCCGAAAAGAAAACAGACAAAAACACCAAGTGGCTTCTTGAACAAAAAGAAACAATACAAGCTGTTGTTGCCTCTAAACCTTGGGCTGCGATCCAGTATGAAATGGTAAGGGAATCTTTTGTAATAGCCAAAAATGATGGAAATCTACCCTTTAAATCTTTAGAAGAAAAATTCCTTTTTATTGGAAAGGAATCTTATAGTCCTTTTGTTACCAGCATGTCCAAATACGCAAAAACTAAACAGCTGTCATGGCAAGATTTTGATGAATCTCCAGGATTCGTATTGACAGAATTAAGTGATGTCAACCAACTCATAGTTTCCATGAGATCACTTGAGGATCTTGAGCAAATTAAAAGACAGTTGGGAGAAAATCTAAAAATGACTATTATTGTCAATACACTTAATCAAGTAAATCAGGTTTTGGAATATGGATCTGTTGTCTATTTGAATGGTATGACCACTGCACAACTCAACCTAGGAGCGCAAATTTTGTTTGGAGGTATTGATAGTGGAGGATATATCCCATCTTTTGACCAGGTCGGGTTTAAAGGCAGGGCAGGGGTACTTACTAAAGGAGGTGATCGTATCGCTTACCTTAGCCCTGAGTTACTTGGCATCAACCAAAAGATATTAGATAAAATAAATCCAATAATTGCAAGTAGCATACAAGAAGGGGCGTTTCCTGGATGCCAAATAGCAATTGTGAAGGGAAACTCATTGATTTACGAAAAAGCATTTGGCTATTTTACCTATGATAGCATATTTCCAGTTAAAAGGGATCATTTGTATGATTTGGCCAGTGTTACCAAGGTGGCTGCTACCCTTCAAGCCGTCATGTTTTTGCAAGAACAGGGACTTGTTTCATTGGATGATAAACTGGGGAAATATTTGCCAGAAGTAAAAGGAAGTAACAAGGAAGGATTGTTGATCAAGAATATATTGTTACATGAGGCAGGCCTCAAACCCTATTTGCCATTTTGGAAGATCACTTTAGATAAAGATAGACTAAGTACATATGTTTATCAGACTACTTATGACTCTATAAATGAAATTAAGACCTATGGGCTATATTTTCCTTCTCATCAAGAAAAGAAAAAAGTATGGCAAGAGGTAATAGATTCAGATTTAAGAAAGTTAGGTAAAAATGATTCTACCTATTCTTATCGTTATAGTGATTTGGGTTTTATGCTTTTACAGATGCTTGTAGAAAAAGTAAGCAACCAGAGTTTAGATGAATTTGTTCAGGAAAATATTTACCAACCACTTGGTTTAACTAAAACACTTTTTAACCCCTTGAAAAAATTTCCCAAAGAACAGATAGCTCCTACTGAGTATGATTATCATTTTAGAAATGCACAGATTTGGGGAAGTGTTCATGATCAAAACTCTCAAGTGCTTGGCGGTGTTGCGGGTCATGCTGGTCTTTTTAGTAATGCACATGAACTGAGTAAATTGTTTCAAATGAACTTGAATGGAGGTAAGTATGGGAATTATAGGTTTTTACATGAGAAAACACTTAAATATTTTACGAGTAAGCAAAAAAAGAAGAACAGAAGAGGACTTGGCTGGGATAAACCAAGTGATAAAGTAGAGATCACTTCATCTTTGGTAAGCTCATTAACTTTTGGACATACTGGTTTTACAGGAACCGCAGTCTGGGTAGACCCAAAGTACGACCTAATTTATGTCTTTTTGTCCAACAGGATTTACCCATCTGTGAAGAATAGAAAACTTATGGAAAACAATATCCGTAATAAAATTCAAGATGTCATCTATGAGGCAATGGGATTGGAAATTTGATATTCATTTTATTATAAGTGAATATTTATTTAAAGTTGTTAGGGAATTAGAATAAAAATAGAATTAGATGAAAATAGGTATTGTTTGCTACCCTACTTATGGGGGTAGTGGTGTTGTGGCGACTGAATTGGGAAAAGCATTAGCCAAAGAGGGGCATCAGATACATTTTATTACTTATTCTCAGCCAACAAGGCTTGATTTTTTTAGTGAGAATCTGTATTATCATGAAGTAGGGATAAAATCTTATCCATTGTTTCAGTATCCACCGTATGAACTAGCTCTAGCAAGTAAAATGGTAGATGTGACTGAGCATGAAAAATTAGATATTTTACATGTGCACTATGCCATACCACATGCTTCAGCAGCTTACATGGCAAGGGAAATACTTAAATCAAAAGGGATAAATATCCCTTTTATTACTACCCTGCACGGTACTGATATAACCTTAGTTGGGAAAGATCCAAGTTATGAACCAGTAGTCACTTTTTCAATCAATCAGTCTGATGGGGTTACTGCTGTGTCTGAAGATTTAAAGAAAGATACTTTAAGGTTATTTGATATAACTCAAGAAATACAGGTGATTCCTAATTTTATTGACTTAAGTAGGTTTAAAAAACAAAAGAAGGAGCATTTTAAGAAAGCAATATGTCCTAATGATGAGAAGTTGATTGTTCACACTTCTAATTTCAGGAAAGTAAAAAGGGTAGAAGATGTTATCAAGGTGTTTTGTGAGATCAGACAAGTAATGCCCGTTAAGTTACTTTTAGTAGGTGATGGGCCTGAGCGAATCAAAATGGAACAATTAGGAAGAGAGACTTGTGAATGTGAAGATATTAGGTTTTTAGGAAAGCTAGAAGCAGTAGAGGAAGTGCTTTCCGTTTCTGATTTGTTTTTGATGCCTTCAGAGAAAGAAAGTTTTGGATTAGCCGCTTTGGAAGCCATGGCATGCGAAGTGCCTGTTATTTCATCAGATGCAGGAGGATTACCAGAGTTAAATATCAATGGGCAATCTGGATATGTATGTAAGGTTGCTGATACTAAAGATATGACACAGAAAGCACTTCATATCTTAAAAGATGAGAATTTAAATCATTTCAAGGAAGGTGCTTTGAAGCGTGCAAAAGATTTTGAAGTGTCAAATATCCTTCCAATGTACGAAAATATGTATAAAGAAGTGATGAGTAACATGGGAAAAGGTATTTTAATTTAGTTTAAACGAGTACTTCTAAAAGATTGGATTTAACTTTGTGTCAAAATTAGTTAGGGATTATTATGGAATTAAAGAGTAAGCCAAAAAATACAGGATCGGGAACAGTTTTTAAAAGCCCATTGCTGGAGAAATTAACTAAGACACATATAGCAGTCCCTCTTATTGTATTTGGGATTATCTCTGTAGCACTCTTTGTCTATGGAGTAAGAGAAGGATTCTTCAATGTGCTTCTAGGCTTGGGTTTGTTTGTAGCTGGATTATTGGCATTTACGTTAATTGAATATATCATGCATAGGTTTGTTTTTCATTTAGCACCTAAGACTCCTAAGCAGGAAAAATTTGCTTACACTGTTCACGGAGTGCACCATGATTACCCAAAAGATAAAGATAGATTGGCAATGCCTATACCCCTTAGCCTTACTTTATCAACTGGATTCTATTTCTTGTTTAAATTTGCCATGGGAAGCTTCGTGTATGCATTCTTACCTGGGTTTTTAATAGGTTATGCTTCTTATCTAGGCGTACATTATATGGTGCATGCTTTTCAGCCACCTAAAAACTTCTTTAAAGTATTATGGGTTCATCATGGAATACATCATTATAAAGATCCTGGAAATGCTTTTGGTGTGAGCTCACCATTTTGGGATGTGATTTTTAGGACAATGCCTAAGAAATAATATTGACAAGCAGGTTTTTAACCTGCTTTTTTTATGAATGAACATTTTAGGAGCCGCCATCATTCTGAAATGTATAAAACAAATGGGTTTAGTTTAATCCCTGAGGGATACCTAATTCCCCGACTCTTGAGTAGATAAAAAAGCTTTTGGCCGATAGAGATACCCCGTACCCTTGGGTCGGGGTTGGTTCATTTTCTAAGGGAATTAATATCAACTTAGGTATAAAAGAGTGCATTAGATTTTGTAGGTGATTTTTTATTGAAGAAGGCGAAGCCGCCAAGGCAGAAATGAGCCTCTAGCAGCGCTACAGGAAGACTTTTTAACCGCACTACAATGAAAAATTAACAGTTAATATATGAAAAGTAGGGGATTTCGAAGGACTAAACTTTCGGTTAAGAATAAAGCTCAATACAAATTCAAGCCTTTGAATTTAGCACTTTTTCGCCAATTTTTTATATGCGTTAGTTGTGCTTTCGTGTTATTTGCCGGTCTGTATTATTAATATTAAATCTTTTGAAATGCCCTTTTGGAGAAATGGCATCTTTCTAAAAGGGGGGTGCAAGAATGGTTTTAATCCCTAAGGGATATTAATTCTCCGACTCTTGAGTCGATCATTAAATTATTGCCCATAGATACCCCATACCCTTCTGCGAGCGCTGTAGCTCAGCAGAATCATTGGGTTGGGGTTGGTTCATTTTTATATGTGTTTTTTGTTTGGCGGTAAACCAATTTACTTGCTCTTAAAGAAACTCACAGAAGTCAGGTACATTAGTTATGCATGCATCATTGCAAAAGCTCTGATCTGGGAAAATTGTGTTTGGACATATTTCTCTTTGTGGTCCATTAGTTCCACAACCAAAAAAAGTGCCCATTCCTTTGACTGTATTGCTACTGTCTCCTTCCACAGCAGTAACAAAACTTTTTACTTTTAAATCACTGATTTTTAATTGTTTCTTTTTCATGATTTTAACGTTATTGTTTAAAATATGAAATATAATGGTTTTATATGAAAATTATGATAAAATACAAAAATGATTTGTAGAACGTTTTCTTTAATAAGGTAGATTAATCTAATTTCAGTTGATGCTTTGTAAAAGCTGGCGGTTGATAATAGCCGAATAGATTTCAAGAATGGATTTGAGTGTATCGAAGCTGATTTTTTAATCCCTAAGGGATATTAATTCCCCTGGCCGGGCGCCCCGACTCCTGAGCCGATCATTAAATTATTGCCCATAGATACCCCGTACCCTTGGGTCGGGGTTGGTTCATTTTGATACAACTCTTTTATTAATTTTTTATAATCCCCCAAAATGTCCATATTTGATGGCAGAATAGAGTATTTGCCCCCTTTTCTGCATCTCATAGGAACATAACTATAAATAAAATTGAATTTTAAGAAATCATATTTCGATTTTGATAGTTTAATTAATTAGGGAAAACTATATTAACATATGATTGGTTATCGATTTACTGAATATATACCTGATAAAAACAAGGAGAAATCTACGTTTGATAATTTGCTGAATATTTTTATGCAGCTGATCACGATCACATCAGGTGATGTATCAGAGGCGCTAAACTGGATGACAAATTTGGATCGTCAATATAATTTGACAGATAATGAGTACGGTTTGGGTGATTTTATAGATGAGTTAAAAGCCAAAGGATATCTGACTGATGATGGAAATAAAGGAGAGATCAAAATAACTGCAAAGAGTGAGCAGCAGATCAGGAAAAGCGCCTTGGAAGAGATTTTTGGGAAACTAAAAAAATCAGGAAAGGGAAATCATAAAACAAAACACAGTGGCCAAGGAGACGAATTATCTACTGATTTTAGAGAATATCAATATGGTGATACGCTTGACCAAATTTCTATGACTGATAGCATTAAAAATGCACAGATTAATCATGGATTTGGTGATTTTATGATGACTGAGAACGACTTGGAAATACAGGAAAGAGAATTTAAAACACAAACTTCTACTGTGTTGATGATCGATATCAGTCATTCTATGATATTGTATGGGGAAGATAGAATTACTCCGGCTAAAAAAGTGGCAATGGCTTTAGCGGAGTTGATTAAAAGAAAGTACCCAAAAGACACCTTGGATATTATAGTTTTCGGGAATGATTCTTGGCAGATACAAGTAAAAGACCTACCCTATTTATCTGTGGGGCCCTATCACACCAATACAGTGGCAGGCCTAGAGTTGGCGATGGATTTGTTGAGAAGAAAGAAAAATAAAAATAAACAGATTTTCATGATTACAGATGGCAAGCCTACCTGTTTGAAAGAAGGAATCAAATATTATAAAAATAGTTTTGGGCTTGATCCCAAGATCATCAGTAAAACCATGAATCTAGGCGCGCAATGTAGAAGGTTAAATATACCAATTACTACCTTCATGATTGCCTCGGATCCCTATTTAAAGCAGTTTGTGCAAGAATTCACTGAGGTGAATAATGGCAACGCTTATTATAGTGGCCTTCAAGGACTTGGGCACATAATCTTTGAGGATTATAAAAATAACCGAAGGAAAAACCTTTAATTTAAAAAGAGACATGAATTATCAAGATATAGCAGCAAGTGATTTGCAGCAAATTAAAACTTTGGGTGAACTTAAGAAAACAGGCTACCAACCTAAAGCCGTTAAGGAAGAATTAAGGGATAATCTCATCCAGAAATTGAAGAAGAAGGAGCGGGTTTTTGAAGGCATTTGGGGGTTTGAAGATACGGTAATACCGCAAGTTGAAAGAGCGCTTTTAGCACGCCATAATATTAACTTACTAGGACTTAGGGGACAGGCAAAAACTAGAATTGCCAGGCTGATGATTCAATTGTTGGATGAGTATGTACCAGCTATTGAAGGGGCTGACCTGAATGATGATCCTTTAAATCCTATTTCTAGATCTGCTATTGATCTAGTTGCATCGAATGGCGATGATACCCCTATCTATTGGATGCATAGAGAGGAACGTTATACTGAAAAGTTAGCTACTCCTGATGTAAGCATTGCAGATTTGATTGGAGATGTTGATCCTATCAAAGCAGCTTCTTTGAAACTTCCTTATTCAGATGAAAGAGTAATTCATTATGGGTTAATACCTCGTGCACATAGAGGAATTTTTGTGATCAATGAACTACCAGATTTACAAGCTAGAATTCAAGTTGCTCTTTTTAATATTCTGCAAGAAGGGGATATTCAGATAAGGGGATTTAAATTGAGAATGCCGCTTGAAATTCAATTTGTATTTACCGCAAACCCTGAAGATTATACTAATAGAGGAAGTATTGTTACTCCACTTAAAGATAGGATTGATAGCCAGATTATCACTCATTATCCAAAAAGCATTGAAATTGGGAAGAAGATTACTGCGCAGGAGGCAGACATCAAACCAGAACAGTCTGAAGTGGTTAGTGTGAATGAAACTGCGAAAGATTTAATTGAAGAAATTGCTTTTGAAGCACGGGAGAGTGAGTATGTAGATGAGAAGAGTGGGGTATCTGCCCGTTTAACAATTAGTGCTTTTGAGAACCTGGTCAGTGCAGCAGAACGAAGAGCCATGATTAATGGCGAAAGTAATACCTCTGTGAGGATGTCAGATTTATCAGGGGCTATCCCTGCTATTACTGGAAAAGTAGAACTTGTTTATGAAGGTGAGCAAGAAGGAGCAGGTATTGTAGCGACCAATTTAGTCGGTAAAGCCATTAGGAAACAATTCTTAAACTATTTTCCAGATCCTGAAGAAGGTAGAAAAAAGAAGGAAGATAATCCATACGCAAAGGTAACCACTTGGTTTGGGGAAGGCAATATGGTTGATATTATCGAAGACTTGCCTTATGAAGAATACCGTGAATTATTACATTCTGTAGATGGTTTAGAAGATCTTATTGCTAATACGCAAAAAGTAAAAACCGAAACTGAGAAATTATTTTTTATGGAATTTGCCTTGCATGGAATGGCCGAATTTAGTCAATTGAGCAAGCATGAACTTGAAAAAGGGATGCAGTTTAAAGACCTAATCAGTGGTATGTTTACGATGCCTGGAGCAGAAGATTCTGAGGATGATTTCAATTACTAATGAATGGCGAGAGGGATTGGATATATAAAACACCTCGTCAAACAAGGAGAAAATAAATTTTTAGAATTTAAACGAAAGGCTGCCCATCCTGAAAAAATCATGAGAGAGGTAGTTGCTTTTGCAAATACTAGTGGTGGAAAACTCCTTGTGGGCGTAGACGACAATGGGGATGTACCTGGGTTGAAGTACCCTGAGGAGGAGCAATATATCCTTGAAAAGGCTATGGACGAACTCTGTAGCCCTAAATTGGTTTATGAATTTGAAATGATACGGCTCTCTGAAAATGAAGATAGGGCCGTATTACTATTTGATATTCCTTCCGGAATAAAAAAACCTTACTATGCCCGAGAAAAACCCAAGGATAAATATGGCAAGGCATATATCAGATTAGATGACAAAAGCATTCAAGCTAGTAGGGAAATGGTCTCTATATTAAAATACCATAAAAGGGACAAGGAAAATGGGTTTCAAGTTGGGGAAAATGAAAAGTTGCTCCTAAAGTACCTTGAAGAGCATAAAAAAATCACTTTGAAACAATTTAGCGAATTGGCAAAAACCTCCATGAAAATAGCATCCAATATTTTAGTGATATTGGTATCAGCCAATGTTTTGGAAGTAGTGCCCAGTGAGAAAGAGGATTTATTCTATTTTAAAGATGATAAGTAATGCTTGTAATCCTTACTGTGTAAGAGGAACCTATTCAAAATACTGATAATCCACCAACCAATCAGCTAAACGTTGTGGCCATTTACTGATCGTTTGGAAGGCAGACCGATCACCCATGTTGAAGCCATGATCCCCTTTACTATAGAAATGTGCTTCTACATCTGCCCCTACTTCGCGATAAGCTTTTAAAAGTTTGAAAATAGAGGCAGGACAACATTGGTCATTGTTAGAGGCTAGTGAAAATAAAGGAGGCGCACTTTTACTTACTTTTTTAGGAACAGTAAGTGGCTCTGGGTATATTAGGATATGGAAATTTGGATTTTCTTTTTGAACCAGATCATGAGCTGTGTTTGTACTCTTGTTTTTAGAAAAAGTCAATAAATTAACTCTCCACCAGCAGAAAATCCTATAATCCCTAACCGATCTTTTTTAATTGCCCATTGATTGGCTTTATTTCTCATGACTTCCCTAGTGGCATCTAGTTTTGCATGATCTATTGTATATCCAGAAGCCTCTTCTCTAAATAATCGATATTTGAGGACAGCAGCGGTGATGCCTAAACTATTTAAAAAAAATAGCAGCTTTAGTACCTTCTTCATCAAAAACGAGTTTGGAAAATTAGCGGCTTAGAAAATTAGTCCCAAATTTACTAGGAAGTCCAATTCTTGAATTTAGAGCTTTTCAATATAGCTTAATGGGTAGCTCTCCTTTGATGAGTTTGTTGATCTTAGGTTGAATTAGCCAGATGCCTATGGGAAAAAACCATAGTAGAAAAAATTCTCCAACAAAGTCTGAAAAATGTACCTCGCGTTGAAGTTCAGCAGTTTTAAAAGTTTTAGCGACTATGTATAAAGAATGGAAAGTAGAGAACATTGCCAATAAATGAAAAGAGATAATTGCAGCAAAGTAACCTACCATCAATTCTGATTCCGGTATCATTTCATTTACTAAAGTGCCTTGAAACATGATATAAAATAAAGCCATAAATGACAACATATAGCCTACAGAATAAATAAAGAAAACCTTGAATCTTGTGAGCTTCATTTTTATTTCTTCAGGGATAAATTCCTGTAAGCCTACAGCAACAGACCATTGCCAACCAAAGAGGATACCCATAAATATCAACATGATTAAAGGAAAATAGGAGAAGAATTCAAAGATTTCAAGAGGGTTAGCTTCCTCTTGAATGCCTACATTGACAATGACATAGCTCATTAAAATAAGCTGTCCCAAAAACATAATGCCGTAAGTCAGTAAGAAAATTTGCCAGTGTTTAGCTTTTAAGAATAAATTCATAAGTGAAGAATAGGTTAAATGATTGAATGCTACTCAAACTAGGAAGTTTGATAAAGTAGCTTATATGACTACTGTAAATTTAGCAATTTTTATAAAAGTGGGAAATGAAGTGTTTTGACCTATGGTTTTATTGAATGATGCTAGTGTGTTGGAAAATAAAGTAGGGTGGAGGTAATGAATAAAATAAAGGCCCTCTCAAATTGTTTTGAGAGGGCCTTTAATTGACTAAAGAATATTTGGGTAGTATTATAGCGTGACTGCTCTGATTCTGAAATCAGTAATGTCAGCATTACCTGCCAATAACTCTGCTAAGAATGCATTGATTACATAAGGGTTACCGTTTACTAATTCAACAGTAGTTGGAAAAGTAGTATTGTTTCCTTCATTAATTTGACCATTTACTGTAGCAGTTGTCCAATTGTCTGTAGAATTTAATGAATAAATAATGTTTTCACCTCCTGCAGCTGGCATCAATATATTACTTACTAATACTAAATTGTTATTGTCTAAAAGCCTAATGCCATCAGCAGAGAATATATCTTGATCCACAGTAATGGTTGTAAATGATGTTGGATTATTTACTGGAATCTTGTAAAGTTCACCTCTGCTGTAATTAGTAGCAATCAAGAAACCATCAGGATGAAATTCTATCCCATTAAGACCAAACTGACCAGCAGGGGAACCAAGTGAAGGATCTGTTAAAAAGATAGACGCCACGCCTTCAGGGGTAACTCTGTAAATGATTGGGCTGAAACTATCCGTTACATATAAATTTCCAGCATCATCCAGTACTAAATCGTTAATGGTATGAAAAGTCCCTTCAGGAGCTAATGCTGCTAAGTCAAAACTGCCAGTTTGTTCACCAGTTAAAGAATTGTATCTCACTACGGTAGATAAAGTAGCCATGGTTTCGGGGCTGTTTTTGACTGAGAATCCAGGATCTGCATTGCAAACATATAATTGATTATTTGCGTCATCCAACGTGATTCCAATGACGGAAATTAAATCGTCACTTTCTATGAATGGAGTAACAGTTCCATCAAGAGCTACTGCTACTACGCTACCTTGTCTAATAGAACCTGCAAAAAACCGCCTTTGACTTGGACTGTAAGAAAAATCTTCAGGGAATAGTCCATTACTTTGGAAGGTAATGTTGGTAGGTACGGTAAAATTTTCTTCGTCATTGTCATCATCACCACAAGCACTCAGGAATAAAGTTAAAGTTAGTGCAGAAAATAAATGTAAAATCTTTTTCATCATGTTAGTTTTTATGTTTTTATGATATCTCTATCTCAATAAAACCATTTGGTTTAATTGAATTAATAGAAACATGATGAGGGGTTGAATAATTACTTTTTTATGGTTTTTTTATGAGCTTTCACTTTGAAATGATTCCATGCGACAATGGGCGTTGAATTCATGTTTTAACTGGAAAATTATATTACTTTAAATAGGAATTCTGACTTGTTTTAGTGGCTCAATAGAAGATTCTGATTTAGTGCTATTCTTGCATAGAAAATAACTTGAGAAACAAACAATGCTTTTACTTTAAGGAGTTCTCTAAAATAAAACTTAGCAATTTTAGTCCGAAGTCCACATCCTAAAAAACCTAAATTGTTTGCTGTAAGTTTCACGGGGAGAAAAAGCGATGCATACTTCTTGATTATTTAAAGCAGATTCAGTTAATACTATATGTTTTTCTTCTTTCTTGGCATTTTCAAATTCTTGATCATTTACCTTGCAAACCACTTTTTTAAAAATGGAAGCAATCCATTTTTGCATGTTCTCATCTTGTTCATATTGTTTATAACAAGCCAAAGAAGCATGAGCAGCTATTACAGGGGCAAACTTACTGGGAACTGATTCTTTAATGAGTATGTACATTTTCATGATTTTACAAGTTAGTGTTTTTCTAGCTAAAAGTAATTTTTACTACAATATCTAGAGATTATGCAGAAGAGAGCTTTGATTTGGCTATTGTGGATTATTTACTAAAACCTATTTCCTTTAACCGTTTTTTAAAAGGAATCAATAAATTTCAAAAATTATCAGGGCAACACCTACTCAAAGACCTTCCTAAACCTAAAAAACTAGTGAATGATCACCTTTATGTGAATGCCAATAAGAAATTTATAAAAGTTAAATTTGATGAGGTTCTTTATATTGAAAGCATCAAGGATTGCGTACGGATACATACTATAAAAGAAAATATAACTACCAAGGATAAAATTAGTGAGTTTGAAATTACTGGTATCCAAGTAAATAATTTAATGCGTTTTACTATCCAAAATTTCTACTTTAAGATCTTCATATAGGAGGGCTGGCCTGTCAAAAACCCCGGCAGAGCCGCGATGGCGTACCATGTTGTTTTTGACCGCCAAGCGGCCTTGTAGATTTTTTTGGTTCTGTTTTTTCAGGGGTCCGCCCCCGCGGCATGGAAAAAATGAATCGGGCTGCCGACGCAGAAAGCCACTAATTTTAGGAATACCCAATTCTAGAGGGCCGCCGTGGAACGGTGTTTTTCAGGATCAGAAAAAAAATCTTCTTTATTTGATCAATAAGTGTCTTCTTGTTCATTTTCAGATTTAATCCCT
>CALGOB010000151.1 GCA_937958005.1 uncultured Cyclobacteriaceae bacterium | reverse complement strand
AATAATTCTAGATTTTATCTAGTACGGGATATTGAAGGAAATACTTATAAGGTTCAATTTCTAGGGTTATTGAATGAAAGAGGTGAAAGAGGACATAGCTCCTTTAGGTATGAATTATTATAAGTTAAGATTATGTGATTGTTTTATTGACTTAATGGTAATTTTTTTTGCGAGGGGTGGAGTTTTGTGATAAAAAATGCGAAATGCATAATTAGGAATTTAAATTACTAATTATGCATTTCTAATTCCTAGTTATCCATTCAAACAAAAACCAAATATCTAAAGGTTTGAGTTTAATGTCTTTTTCCTGGCCAGTTTTATAGCCTTTTCTAAGACTTCATCACGACCCTCAGCAATTCCTTTAGGAGTCCGGTTGACATAAATATCAGGTGTGATTCCTACTCCAAACAAATCACTACCATCATGTTTTAAAATTTTCATCCCTGTCCATGTAACAGTAAGGTTTTCTGGAAGATACATCTTATTTGTATTTCCATTTATACCAGCAGTTGGTTGACCCTTAATTTAACCATTTGTAGGAATATAAGTGTTTTTTTGTTTGACAGACTATTTGGGAGAATTATTTCGACTCATAAGATGCATTAGGAATTTAAGTAACAAAGTAGCAGTTATTTATGATTTTCTCTTATATAATTTGGGTTGCATGCTATTTAATCCCTAAGGGATATTAATTCCGCTGGTTGGGCAACCCGACTCTTCCGTGGGTGCTGAGTGGACCATTAAATGATTCCTATAGATACCTCGTACCCTTCTGCGAGCGCCGTATCTTTCTCAGCAGAGGCACTGGGTCGGGGTTGATTCATTGAAAATGTTTTGATGAATAATTTTTCTTGAAGATAACAGTAAAATTATCACATGATAAGCCAGATAATAATTTAGTAAAATGCAAGTTGTTGAAATACAGCGTTTTGAATAATTGTGTTACTAAATGATTAAAATTGCATTACACTGTTGATTGGTTTGGTTACATTTTAGTAATCTAATGATAAAACTTAGAGGAATATCTTTATCAAGTGTCTGAATAGTTTTGCAGCACAAATTACTTAAGACAATATTTAAGATGAAAAAATTATTTTATTTCGCATTGATCTCGATATTCGCAATAGGAATATCAAGTTGTGGTGACGACGAAGCACCTGTCACACTAGATCCTCCTACACTTACTGTCTCTCCTGTATCTGTACAAGTTGGTGGAACAATTCCTGTAGTATTTACTTATACTGCTGCTGGTGAATTCGCATCTTCTGGGGCTACACCTGTAAATGGTACGGCTAGTATCTCTACAGATGGTGTAGTAGGTGAAACAGGTGGAACTATTACTGTTGATTTTACGGCTGGTGATAACCCAGGTGATGGAAGTGTTGTTTTAACGATTACAGATGGACAAGGAATTAGTGTAAGTGCAACAGCTGTTATTACTATTTCTGCAAGTGCGGTTCCTTCTATAGAAGGAATTTCAAGTCCTGGTCAAGCAGCAGGAAATTCATTTACAGTAGCAGGCCCTATTACTATCACTGCTGAAGACGGTTTTGGAACTCCTGCATTCTGGTATGAGATTAACGATGGTGGAATGGCAAATGCTGTTAATTTAAGCGCTATGGTTGAAGGCCAGTCTTCTCCAGTTACTATTGATAATATAGAATTAGATTTAACCAATGATTTATTCCAGGCGGGTGTTAATGAGGTAACTTTCAATACACAAGACGCTGACGGAGATAGAGCTTCAGTTACTTTGATTTTAACTATTGAAGATGAAGTTACTATTTCTGAAAATATTACCGAAGATATGACTTGGTTTACAGGAGTGACTTATATATTAGATGCAAGGATTGTAGTTGAATCGGGTGCTACTTTAACAATCCAACCTGGTGTTGTTGTAAAAGGTGAAGCTGGTCAAGAAGCAAATGCTACTGCTCTTATAATAGCAAGAGGTGCTACTTTGAATGCAATGGGAACTGCTACTTTACCAATTATTTTCACAGGAGTTGCTGATCAAATCTCTCCAGAAAATATCGCTGCAGGTGAATTCGCTAGTCCAAACCTAACTCCAGCTGTCAATAACTTATGGGGTGGTTTAATTATATTAGGAAATGCTCCTATATCTGCTGATACTCCACAAAGACAAATCGAAGGGATTCCGCCTTCAGATCCTAATGGTCTGTACGGTGGAGATGATGATACTGAAAGTTCAGGAACTATCAGGTATATCTCTATTAGACATGGTGGGACTAACATTGGTGAAGGAAATGAAATCAATGGCCTTACTTTAGGAGGTGTAGGATCAGGAACTACAATCGAATTTGTAGAAGTAGTAGGTAACCAAGATGATGGAATTGAGTGGTTTGGTGGTTCTGTAAATGTGACAAATGCTTTAGTATGGAACTCTGGTGATGATGCTTTAGACACTGACCAAGATTGGACTGGAACTTGTGATAACTTTATCATTATTACTCCAGTAAATTCTGCTTTTGAATTAGATGGCCCTGAAGGAGCTACTGCTTCTGGAAATGATCACTCTTTTATCAATGGTACTGTAAACGTTGGGAATATCAATGACTTCATGATCGATTTTGATAATAACACAAACGCGGATCTAAGTAATATATATTTCTTCAATATACTAGGAGGACAAGGTGTTCAAGATGGAAGACCTGCTTCTTCTACATTGATGAACATTGAAGCAACTCTTCCTGACGGTGGGACTGCTACTGATTTATTTGGAGGTATCGCTATTAGTGAAGTGGCTGAAGGCCAAAATACTGTAGGTGCTGACGCAAGTGCTTTTAGCTGGACTTTTGCTCAAGCAGCAGGTGCAATCGACAATTTCTAAGAAAGAGAATTATACTACTTACTATAAAATAAGAAAAGGGGAGGGAACTCTCCTTTTCTTGTTTAGTTAAAATACCCAAAATATTAGACAGTTTTTGGGTGTTGAACATCTCTAAAGAATAAGTGAGTATTTTTGAATTATTTAGCAATAAACCATTGGATTTTAGAAAGTGCAATAACCTTCAATAAATCTGGGAAAGTTGTGTCATCCTAATAGAGGTTGATTTTAAGGAGGCATATTTTTTATATTACCTTAATATTAATCCAACGTTCCATTAGTATTAATTGCTGTGCGATTACTTAATCAATTGATAATCATTATTAGGTAGATATATAATGGGATACGCCTTATTTTCGCGGAAATATTTTTATTTAAATATTATGAAAAAGCACACAATAATTTCACTTTTTTTATTAGTTTCTTTTATACTAATAGCATTTCAAGTAGATGCTCAGACTGGAAAAATTAGAGGAACAGTCATTGAAGATTCTACCGGAGAACCTTTGTTTGGTGTAACTGTGGTAATTAAAGGAACTACTACAGGAGCGGCAACTGATTTTGATGGTAAATTTGAAATAACAGCGGCACCGGGAGTTTATGATATTCAAGCTTCATTTGTTTCTTATAAAACAGTAACAGTGAGCGGGGTTGAGGTGAAGGATGGAGAAGTTACAGTTTTTGATCAAATAAGATTAAGTGATAATGTTGAAGAACTTGCTGAAGTCATAATAACAGCTGATGTAATTAATAATACTGAAGAAGCACTTTTAACGGTCAAAAGAAAATCTATTAACTTAATAGATGGTATTTCGGCGGCTAGTTTTAGGAAGATTGGTGATTCAGATGCAGCATCAGCCGCTAAAAGAATTACAGGTGTTTCTGTTCAAGGTGGTAAATATGTTTTTGTTAGAGGTTTGGGAGATCGTTATACAAAATCACTTTTAAATGGTGTAGATATACCAGGTTTAGACCCAGATCGTAATACACTTCAATTAGATATTTTCCCAACTAATGTGATAGATAATATCGTTATATTAAAAAATTTTACTCCTGAATTACCCGCAGATTTCACAGGCGGTGTAGTTAATATTCAAACTAAAGATTTTCCTGAAGAAAAGACAATGACCTTATCTTTAGGATTAGGGTATAACCCAAATTTTCATTTAAACAGTAATTACCTTACATATGAAGGTAGCTCAACTGATTTTTTAGGGTTTGATAATGGGGCAAGAAATAATCCTGTAGACAGAGGATCTATTATCTTAAACAGAAATGGAAGACCTCTTACTGGAACAAATACCTTAAGTGCAGAGAATGTAGAGACAGCAACCGCTACTAATTCAAGTTTATTAAGAGGGTTTAATAAGAACTTAGCGGCAGAACAGAAGACAAGCTCTCCAGATTTTAGTTTAGGCTTTTCTTTAGGGAATCAAAGAGGAACAAGTCTTGGTAAACTAGGGTATAATTTTTCAGTTTCATACAAGAATACAACTGAATTTTATGAAGATGCAGTTTATGGACGTTTTGGTTTAGGTGCTACAAGTGTAACAGAATTAGAACAAAGAGAATTTCAACAAGGTAGTTTTGGAACTAACAATGTGCTATTAGGTGGTTTGGCAAATATTGCATTGAAAAGAGATCGTTCAAAATATAGATTTAATGTCTTAAGGTTACAAAACGGAGAATCTAAAGCAGGTATTTTTAACTTTGTAGGTTCAGATCAAGGTGCAGATTTTAACAGTATCCAGCATAACCTAGAATACAGTGAGAGGGCGTTGACTAACTTTCTATTTGCTGGAGAACATTATAATGCAGATGGTACATGGACAGTTGATTGGAAATTATCTCCAACTTTTTCTTCTGTGAATGATCCTGATATTCGTTTTACAAGATTTAGAACAAGTGAAGATAATGAGCAATTCACAATCAATACAGAAGTAGGGCTTCCTGTTAGGATTTTTAGAGAATTAGATGAGGTTAATCTAGTTGGCTTGGTAGGTGCTACAAGAGAATATGATCTTTTTAACTTCCCGGCCAAATTGAAATTTGGAGTTGGAAATACTTACAAACAAAGAGATTTTTCAATTGAGAGTTTTCAATTTTCTATTGACCAAAACCTAGAGCTATCAGGAGATCCTAATGAGATTCTTCAAGAAGAGAATTTATGGCCAAGGAATGGAGATGTGACTTTAGGTAATTTTTTCACTATCCCATTTATTCCTAGTAACCCTAATGAGTATGCTTCTAACATCAATAATACTTCCTTTTATGTATCTAATGAATTTGGGATTAATGAGCAGTTGAAAGCAATTGTAGGAGTAAGAGGTGAGAACTATGTGCAGAGATATACTGGACAGAATCAAACGGGAACTATAGTTCAGGATAATGCGAAAGTATTGGATGAACTTAATTTCTTCCCTTCATTAAACTTTATTTATGCTGTAAATGAGAAACAAAATTTAAGATTCTCGTTTTCTAGAACAACTGCCAGATTCTCATTTAAAGAAGCTTCTTTTGCTGAGATATTTGATCCTGTGACAGGAAGAACATTTGTTGGTTCGTTAAACCCAGAAATAATTAGAAATGGTGATGAGGATGACACCATACTATGGGACGGAAATATCAGATCTACTAACATCAGTAACTTGGATCTTAGATGGGAAATCTTTAGAGGTAGGGGACAAACAGTTGCTTTTAGTGGGTTTTATAAGAGCTTTCAGGATGCAATCGAGGTAGTTCAGTTTTCATCACAAGAAAATACTTTCCAACCTAGAAATGTAGGAGATGCTAGAGTAATTGGAGGAGAATTAGAATTCAGACAAAACCTTGATTTTATCTCACCAACGTTCAAGGATATCTCTTTAAATGGTAATATTACTGTTTTGGATTCAAGAGTACAGATAAATCCTGTAGAATTAGCGTCTAGAAGAGCAAATGCTAGGGATGGTCAAACCATTAGCGAGTTTAGAGATTTAGCAGGTCAAGCACCATATATCATAAACGTAGGTTTCTCTTATGCAGGTGTTGACAATGGATTAGAGGCAGGCATATATTATAATGTTCAGGGAGAGACTTTAACATTTACTGGAATAAATGATAGACCTGATGTCTTTTCTGTTCCATTTCACAGTCTGAATTTAAATACAAATTATACTTTAGGAACAGATGATAGGATGAGACTAGGCCTAAAAGTATCAAACATTTTAGGTGATGACAAAGAGAAAGAATTTCAATCATTTAGAGCTCAGAGTCAATTATTCGAAAGGCTTAGCCCGGGCAGAAGATTTAGTGTAAGCTTTAGATATTCTTTCTAAGTTTATTCAAAATATCAAAATGCTAAACCACCATACGAAAGTAGGGTGGTTTTTTGTTGTTAGTATCATTCTGTTTGTTGAAATGGCTGAAATACCTTAATAGAATATTGACTAATCTTTCATAATTAGAACTTGCTAAAAAAAAATGGGCGAAAGCTGCTTAATTCTTTTATGCCAATTTAGGTATAAAAGAACTTATTAGATTTAGTAGGTAATTTTTATTGAAGAAGGCGGGGCCGCCTAGGAAAAATATGAACCTCTAGCAATGCTAGAGGAAGGCTTTTTAATGCACTGCAATGAAAATTAACAGGAAGATAAACGGTGTTTATACCTAAATAGTGTCCGTCCGAATTCTATGGGTTTGAAAATGATTTATGAATATTCTTAGTTTTGATATGAATTTAATAAGGTGGTTATACCCCATTTAATTGACAGGTCTACTGACTAGCTCTGTAATTCAACGATCTTTGGCAAAATGA
>CALGOB010000150.1 GCA_937958005.1 uncultured Cyclobacteriaceae bacterium | reverse complement strand
TTTAACCCGAATGATGCATTAGACTTTTAAGAGAAAATCATAAATGGCTGTTAGATAGCTGCTTAAATTCTGATTTGCAACACAGACATAGTCTCCATTATGGTGAGTAGGAAATTAGGATTTAAGTGGCTAAATGACTGTTAGTTATGGTTTGCATCAAATTTCTATTGCATCATTCGGGTTTAACGTACTACAATGAAAAATTAACAGGAAGATAAACAGTGCAGTGCTTTATACCATTTTATGTTTACAGGGGTGTATAAGATATTTTAGTAAATTTGATTTTGACAAAACGATTCCCCGTTGGGTCAAAAAACACAAGCATAGCATCGCTATGATAAATATTTTTATCTATTGGCAAATATTAAATTTGCTAATAGATATACGCCATTAGGCATTATCACGCTTAGTTTTTGTATAGATAAAATTCCTTCTAAATTTCACTTTTCTGAGCCTGTCAAAGTAATTATGAATTCATAGTTACTAATTATTTGTTGATAAACTTGACCAAAGAGGTAACAAAGCAGCCGTAATCATTCTACCGTGATAAACTCTAGTATAAATCTAAATTGGTATCACAATTTTGTTTCAAACAAAAAACCAGCACTGCAGAAACTACAGGCTGGTTTAAATACTAAATATTACTCGGTTAAAACTAATATTAGATTTTTATGGACACTCCAAAATCATATGCTAAATCCGCAAGTACTCTACTTCCATAAATGGCCTTAGAAACGCCAAAAGAAGCCCCTACTTTCTCATTAAATTCATAAATAAGCTGTGGTGATAAAGTAAAGTATTCAATGTTATTACCAAAAACACCTTGACTAATTACGTTACTGGTATTGTCACTATTCATAAATGATTGCACAGAGCTTAACCTTGCCAGAACAGTCAAATCACCAAATGAATATCCAACCTCAGCCCCAATTCTCCATTCTTCAGAAAAATCATTCCCTCTGTTATTGAGCCCTCCAGAAATGGTTGCGTATAAGGGTAGAGGGTAAAAAGAATGGCTAGCTTCTACAGTCAAAAGTTGGTTAAATTCTCCGTCACCAGTAGACAATACACCACTTGGGCCTCCAGATGGATTACCTAGTGGTAATCCAAGTGTTAAAGTAGCACTAACTACAATAGGTCCTTTTACTATTAAACCGTATTTCAAACTAACATCTGTATCTCCTATAGAATTAAGAGCTCCACCTAACGCAATTATGTCTCCATTCTGATCTGCTCTATTATTTAAAACTGCCCTAGAGAAAAAGGGAAGGTAAATAATGCCTGTAAGTCTATCTGTAAACCCATATTCCCCATAAAAGGAGGTATTGTAAACCCCTACTCTAGGAAAAACATCACTTTTAGTCCCATCAGGATTAAACTGTCTACCTGAGGATAAAATGTATTGTCCGAGCTTAAAGAAGCCTTCACCTTTCTTTTTCGGCCAACCACCTCTAGCATAAGTAACATTACTGAATGAAGATGCTACAACTATTAATAATAGAACTAATATGAACCTCTTCATTTTTCTACTCATCATATTCACCTACTCCCAATGGTATACCAAATGGCTTGCACCAAATTACAAAATTAGAAAACGTATTGATCCCAACTTCTGGAAACCTTTCAGTGACATTTATTTCAAAATTTCCACTTTGCGCTGCTCCTAACTCAATTCCATTGGCAATTCCCGTTTCTTGATTTGACAAATACCAATATGGGCCGGGTGCTCCTCTATCTAAAATTACATTTTCAAAAGAAAGAATCAATTGATTTTCTGCATTAACAAATAGTGAAAAAGAACCAGAATAATTATATCCTCTTATTCCCTTCAGTTCTCCCGACCTCCTCATCTCTTCCATGCTTTCAACAGTAATTTCTATAAATGCTGAAACATTCCCACTGGTTGCTACAATATTCGAAGTACCTTGACTTATTGCATTCACTAGGCCTGATTCATCCACTGTGGCAACTGCCTCATCGGTACTAGACCAAACGATTGGGGCTTCATCAACTACAGCTCCTGTTTCATCTATGAAATCTGCTTCAAATGTGAATGAATTTCCAACTGAAAAAACGCTTCTAAAAGTAACAATACTAACTTCAGGCTCAAATACAACTTCAGCACCTAATATATTTAATGTAACATTATCTTCGCTGAAACCTGCTGTGACGGTTATCTCAACTTCTCCCTCTGAAACGCCTGTCACTACACCTGTCTGAGAAACAGTTGCTATTTCAGGGTTTGCAGAAGTCCAAACGATAGGTGTACTAGTGGCCTCTCCTTTTGGGTCAATGTAATTAACAGTAAAAATAAAAGATTGCCCCACTCCTAAATCATCTATTTTATTTGTAATATCAACTTGTTCCCTTGATTCAAGCACATTAACCGTTAATTCACCAGCTACAGTATTCGAATCACCCCCAGCCAAGGTAGCAGTAATGGTTGCTTCTCCAGGAGCTCTACCAACCCCTTTACCATCAACAACTGCTAATATTGAAGAATCAGAGCTTGTAAAAATAAAGTCAGCATCTGGGTCAACAGTCCCATTAGCATCTCTGAATTCTGCTGCTAAATCAATTCCCCAATTAACTCTAAAAACAGCGCCTTCCGGAATACTAAGATTTATCTGTTCCCCAATAGGATCTTCAAAATCTGTCTCAATACAACCTGTCAGCATTGCTACGGCTATTATATTCAATGCTATTATTTGTCTTATACGGTTCATCTCTTTGTATCTATCTTTCTTTTATCCATTGTTATATTGCGGCAATTTAAAAGCAAATGAAGTCCCATGATTTATCTTACTAGTCAACTTAATAGTTGCATCATGTATTTCCAAAATCTTCTTTACAATTGCTAACCCTAAACCTGTATTTTGGTTATCTAAACTCAATCTTTTGTCGCCAATTTGATACCTGTCAAACACAAAAGGCAATTGTTCTTCAGGTATTCCTTTACCAGTATCAGTAACGCTGATCTCTATCTGATTACTTACTTCTATCGTTTTTACCGTTACACTTCCTCCTTCTGGGGTAAACTTAATCGCATTGTCTATTAAGTTTTGTAAAACTCTTTCTATTAATGCTATATCAGCCTCTACCACCATGATATTATCTTCAAACTCAGCCTGAATTGAAATACTTTTTCTTTTAACAAGTATTTCATATTCCTTGATAATATCTTGGATCAAGTCATTTATGTAAAATGATTCTTTCTTAGGACTGATTTGCTTAGCCTCTAGCTTGGATAATTCAAACAGTTCCTCTACCATTTTTTTTAATTTTCCAGTGCTTTCAAAAACTGTATTTAGGTACTTTTCTCTATCTTCATCCGAGATGTTATTCTTTTTAATCAATAGTGTCTCTATATAGCCATGTATAACAGCTAACGGAGTTCTTAAATCATGTGAAACATTTCCCACCAACTCCCTTCTAAGGTTTTCCATAGACTTTAAATTCTCTATATTGCCCTGTATCGTATCTGCCATTTCATTGAATGAATTGACTAATAAGTTTAACTCACCTTTTCTTGACTTTTGCGGAATTCTAGCATCCATGTCACCAGACTGAAAACTTCTTACCGTAGCCACAATAGATCTTAAATTACTTGTTATCAGCCATATAGCAACTAATCCGATAATCAGTGTAGTCCCAAGCGTTACCAGCATTGTTTGAGCGCCTAAATTCAACAAAAAACTGTTTTTCAGATTACTGGTAACCGTATCATATTCTTCACTTGCTAAAATAACATAGACATAACCCAGTAACTGATCTCGTTCTATGACTGGTGCAGCGGAAAACACTTTAGTCTTTCCTGGGTTTCTAGGGTCATCTCCTGTGATCAGTACATCACTTCCATTATAAATGAATTTTTTAACAGGATCCAGGTTTACTTGATCCATTTTAACTTTCTTGTAAGGCGCAACGTAATTGAGGATTTTTCCATGAGTATCTAACAAGTAAACTTCAATACTTGGATTGATAGCCATCATATGATGCATTATTTCATCTGTAGCAGATTCTGTTTTCTTTCCATTCAGGAAAGGTTTCACTTCACTTATAATTGAGCTTGCAATTTTGGCATTGAGCCTCTGGTTTTTTTCCATGAAGTGTTTCTCGGCCTCCTCTTGGGTAATATAAACATAGGCAACGCCTATGATAGTCATCATTGCAAAGAAGATGGCAGATATTTTCCAAAACAAGCTATTACCTATCCCTGAGATCATATTTCCATATTTTTCTATTCTTTGGGAATCATGCTTCATGTCATCAGTACAAATGAAACCTTGGTTACCCTATCACACTTTCCCTAATTCATCATTAAAACGATAGCCAATTCCCCATGTAGTCATTATAAATGTCGGCTGGTTGATATCTGGTTCTATTTTAGCCCGCAACCTATTTATATGAGAATTAACAGTATGTTCATAACCACTAAACTCATATCCCCAAATAATACTTAACAGCTGTTCCCTTGAATAACTTCTACCTGGACTAGATGCTAACAAAGACAATAAATCAAACTCTTTAGGAGTGAGGTCAATCCTTTTATCTTCAATAGAAACTTTTCTCATTTCTTTATCTATCATAAGATTTTGAAAATAAAGGGTATCATTTACTGGCATGGTTTTAGGCGTCAATAAATCCACACGCCTAAATATTGCCTTTACTCTAGCAATAAATTCTCTAACACTAAAAGGTTTAGTCAAATAGTCATCTGCACCTGTCTCTAGCCCCAATATCTTATCTATTTCCTCAGACCTTGCTGTCAGCATTAAAATAGGCGTATTAATTTTTTCTGCGCGTACCTGTCTACAAATCTCAAGTCCATCCACCCCTGGGAGCATAACATCTAGAATCATTAAATCAAACCTTTCTGTCAATGCTACTTTCAGCCCCTCAGTCCCGTTCATTCTGACTGTTAGTCTACAATCAAGATCGTTAAGATGTATTTCCAATAAGTCTTTGATATTTTGATCATCTTCTATTAAAAGTACTCTCTTCATGTATTACAATATTAAAAATGAATTATCACGAAACTATCACATAATCTCATTTTCAGGGTCATTGGTCACCAGTAAGTCCAAGTCAAAATGGATACAATTCTATAATGAACATACCGTTTTAAACTATAATGGTTAATTTTATGTTTTTATGTACCTAATAAGAATAACATGTTAGTTCATTTCGACGAAATGCCTGATACATCTAGGGTCTGGATCTATCAGAGTGAATCAAAGTTTACTATTCCGCAAATAGCAGAAATTGAAAACAGAGGCAAATCTTTCTGTGAAGCATGGGAAGCACATGGCAATCCACTAAAGTCTTCCATTAAGGTTCTTCACAATCAGTTTATAGTAATTGCCGTGGATGAGCATTACAGTAGCCCTACAGGTTGTTCAATAGATAAGTCTGTAGCGTTAATTCAATCTCTAGAAAGTTCCCTAGGCATTTCATTGTTTAACAGAACCAATATTGCATTTCTTGATGAATCGGAAGTTTTTATAAAGCCATTGCAGGGAATTAAAAATGAAATCTCGGCAGGGGTAATCAATCAAGAAACTGTTACTTTTAATAATTTAGTACAAAACCTTGGTGAATTAAAGGAAAAATGGCAAGTACCAGTGGGGGATTCTTGGCTTAAGAGGTATTTTGCATAGAGGTAATTCAAGTTAGACCAAAACTTATAAAATTTAGAATGAATAGTTACAAAATTTTAATAGCGGCATTTTACTTTTTTGTGGGGCTATTTTTATATTCCTGCAATGTCAATAAGAAGGTCGAAAAGCAATTTAACAAAGGTCACTTTGATCTAGTGATTAAAACGTTAGGTGGCAAATCAAAAAAATCTGCTGAAGATTACCTTTTAATAGCAGAATCTTACAGAAAATCTAACAGAATCAAAGAGGCACTCCCGTTTTATAAAACATCTATAGATCAGAACGTAGAGGATGAATATGCCTATTTCCATTACGCAAGGGCACTAGAAGCGAACGAGCAATATGGTGAAGCAGAATCAATCTTAGAGAGTTACCTAGCTAAAGGGGAAGATGAAACCGTTATTAAATTAGCCAGAGGCGAACTTGACGGTTTACTTGAATTAGATGAGTTAAAGAAAAATGGAAGTTTCTATAAGGTCAAAAATTTGGCTGAAGTGAATACCCCTTCCATAGAATATTCACCAATTTATAACAATGGCAACCTCTATTTCACTTCTAACCGTGAAGGAGGAAAGATATACCTTACTACTGGAACTCCTTTTACGGATATTTACAGAGTCACAACTAAAGGGGCAAAGGTTCAAATGGAATCATTAAAGTCACTGGATCCGGTTTTTAACGAACCAGGTACCAATGAAGGATCCATTGCCATATCAGCCAATGGTACTTCAGTCATTTTTGCTAAAGGAAATGCCGGAAAGCCTACGGGAACAGACAATGTAAACCTCTACTCGTCCAGGTATAGAAATGGGAAGTGGTCAAATCCTAGAATATTAAATATCTGTGATCCTAAAGCATGGGATTCGTCTCCAGCTTTGAGTGCTGACGGCAGGACCCTTTATTTTGCTTCGGACAGGAAAGGTGGATATGGTGGCACTGACATTTATGTAGCTAAAAGAGACCCAAGAGGAAGGTGGGTGGATGTAAGGAACCTTGGTGAAGCAATTAACACTAGCGGAAATGAAGTTTTCCCTTTTGTTTCAAAAGATGGGATTCTCTATTTTTCATCTGATGGCCATGCTGGTTATGGCCAACTGGATTTGTTTGAAGCGATCAGGTCGAAGGGAGTCATTACTGTTAAAAACATGGGTGCTCCAATCAATTCACCATCTGATGATTTTGGGCTGCACGAATACAATTTAACAAGAGGCTTTTTTACTTCTAATAGAAAAGGTGGTAAAGGCGATGATGACATCTATACTTATGTAAATGAAGATCCTGATTTAAAAATAGTCAACTACCTCTTAACAGGTACTACGGTAACTATGGATGATGGAGGCAAAGAAGTGATCCTTCCAAATTCCAAAGTGACTCTTACTGGAAATGGGGGAGAAATACTTGATGAAGCTTTCACAGGAAATGATGGGAAATTCAAATTCCGTGTTTACCCTGAAGAGGATTATAATTTAAAAGGCGAAAAAGCCAGTTATATAACGAGAAGAGCTTTGTTTTCTACTATTGGGAAATCAGTAGACAAATCTACTCTTACAGAATTTGAAACCACCATTAATTTTGAAGCTAAAATTGTATTGGACCCCGTAATTATCGACAAGGATATCTTGGTAGAAAACATCTATTATGACTTAGCTAAATGGGATATAAGACCTGATGCAGCAATTGAATTGGACAAATTAGTCCTCATGCTAACCGATAATCCAGAAATTAGCATAGAACTTAGCTCACATACTGATTCCCGAGATACTGATAGTAATAATTATGTTCTCTCTCAAAGAAGAGCCACTTCAGCTGTAGATTACATCATTTCTCAAGGGATAGATTCAAATAGGTTAAGAGCAAAAGGATATGGGGAATCTAGGTTAAAAATAAAAGAAGCTAAAACCGAAGAAGAACACCAAATAAACAGACGAACAGAATTTAAGATTATTGAATACAAACAAAAGATAAAACTTAATCAAACACCTGATCCTGAAGCAGATGAAACAGACCGGTTCTTTGACAATATTGATGAGGAAGAAGAGTCTGATCAATAGTCTCTGTAAATTTTTCGCTAATTAACTCAAGATCAATAAAATTTCCTTAACTGCTTTTTATCCGTGTCTGACTAAATTATGGACATTTTAAAAAACAGAGTTCTTTACGCAGGAGGGTTGGCATGGCAAAATACTAGATTAGAGGGATTATTTTGTTCACCAAGAGACCCTGTTGATTTTTTTGGCGGGCGTCGCTGCGATTCGTTTTTTGATCAATCGGATGGTCGAAGCGACAAAAAATGAATCGGACTGCCAACGCAGAAAACCACTAAATCAGCCAATTTTCAAGTAGGTGGTAGTTTTAGGGTAAGCTCTGAAACAGGTTTCTATACTGCTCAAACAAGGATTTTACTTTAAAAATAATTTTAGTCGGATGACAGTAATTGCTTTTCAAATCAGGGTTTTAAAAACAATAAAACCCTGATTTGAAACCTTACTGGTAAAGCAACTTAAGGTGAGGGAAAACAGTAATCAGTTGCACTCTTGCTTTCCATCTCCACTTTATAGAAAAAAATCAACCCGATCAAGCGTTACTTTTTCAGAGTTTAACCAAGAGTGGTTTATTAGTTTGTTTATTATTTATATTTGCTCCCTAATTTACATAGGCAATGAGCAGTGAAAAATACGCACAACGTGGAGTTTCAGCATCTAAAGAAGATGTACATAATGCAATCAAGAACCTTGACAAGGGACTATTCCCTCAAGCTTTCTGTAAAATCGTTCCTGATTTAATCGCAAACGATGATACTTATTGCAACATCATGCATGCTGACGGAGCTGGCACAAAATCTTCATTGGCTTATTTATACTGGAAGGAAACCGGTGATCTAAGTGTTTGGAAAGGAATTGCTCAAGATGCTGTTATCATGAATATTGATGATTTAATCTGTGTGGGAGTTACTGATAACATTTTGTTATCTTCTACTATAGGAAGAAATAAAAACTTAATTCCAGGTGAAGTCATTTCTGCACTCATAAATGGTACTGAAGAAGTTTTGCAAATGCTTCGTGACAATGGTATTGATATTATTTCAACTGGTGGAGAAACAGCTGACCTAGGTGATTTAGTGCGAACTGTAGTAGTAGATAGTACCGTTACTGCTAGGGCAAAGAGAGACGAAATCATTTCTAATGACAGAATTAAACCAGGCAATGTAATCGTTGGGCTTGCCAGTTATGGTCAAGCAACCTATGAATCTGAATACAATGGTGGGATGGGAAGCAATGGGTTAACCTCTGCAAGACATGATGTATTTCATCATACATACCGATCCAAGTATCCTGAGAGCTTTGACCCACAAGTTGACTCTTCTTTGACTTATATGGGGAAATACCTACTAACTGATCCTGTAATTGACAGTCCTGTAAATGCTGGAAAATTAGTACTCTCCCCAACCAGGACTTATGCACCTGTTATGAAAGAAGCCTTCAAAAGAATTAAACCGCATATCAATGGAATGGTGCATTGCAGTGGAGGCGCTCAAACTAAAGTGCTCCATTTCATCAAAAACTTGCATATCATTAAAGACAATTTGTTTGAGATTCCTCCCTTATTTAGGATTATACAAGAAGAAAGCAAAACTGATTGGCAAGAAATGTACAAAGTATTCAACATGGGACATAGATTGGAAATCTACCTAGATGAAGACTACGCCAATGAAATGATAGAGATTGCCAAATCATTTGGAATTGCTGCTCAAATTATTGGCCGTGTAGAAAATTCTGAAAAAGCTCAAGTTACAGTAAAAAGTAGTAAAGGGGTTTTTACTTACAACTAAAAAACTGAAATAAAAGAAGGAGGCATTACAAATCAGAAAAGGTAGTACTAATATGATAAATTAGTAACACCTTTATGATTTTATAGTATCAGTGATCATTTACATCACTGTGAAAATATTCTAAATTTTCTTAACGTTAACAGCATTCATTCCCTTCATTCCTTTTTCAAGGTCATAAGTTACCTGGTTACCCTCAACTACATCATCAATCAAACCACTTGCATGAACAAAGTATTTTTCTTGAGAATTGGCATCTTTGATAAAACCAAAACCTTTAGCATCATTGAAAAATTCCACTCTTCCTGTATGAACAACAGGTCCTTCATCTATCTTCTTAGGAACTCCAATTTCAATGCTTTCTGCTTTAACTTCTTTCTTTTTGATAGTCGGATCTGGCGGCGTATCTGTGATGTTTCCATCCTCATCAATATAAGCCATCATATTTTCTAATCCTCCACCTTCAGAATTTGCTCTTCGCTCTTCCTTTTTCTCTTGTTTCTCCTTACGCTTTTTAAGGCGTTTCTTCTCTTTTTCTTTCTTATTGAATGTCTCTTGCGACTTACCCATTCTATTTTTTTATGTTAATTACTAAAGAACCAGAAATGACACTTGCCCTCTGGATTAGTCTATTATTTACAAAATTAGCGGATTTACGTGCCACTTTCAAGTAAAGTAGCAAAAGCTATTGCTTACAAATTGGATTTAACCAAAAAAAAGATGTTCTATTAACAATCAAAACACTTAGAATAGTGGGTTTTAACGCTGACATCATACAAAAAAATGCCTGTTATAATAGATCGCTATTTCAAAATCGATTTGAAATAACCATGCGCCAAAGATGTTAACCTGCATTATTCATGACAAACCATGACCTTTCGTATTAAGTAATTGATTTACTAAGTTTTATGATGAAAGACTTAAGAATTAACATAGCCCAAATTTGAGGAATGTCAATTTTACTCTACTGAATCGATTACGTTGATGGTCAACC